>JAJYVM010000516.1 GCA_021792015.1 Bacillota bacterium
AGGTGGTGACCAGCGGGCCCGGGGCGAGCTCGCACAGCACGATGCGGCTCTCCGGCGCGCGGTTCATGGCCGACGAACCCTACAGCGCGCAGGTCGCCGACGTCCGGGCTCTCCCGGGCCCGCCGGACCAGCCCCAGGTCGTGCTGTACGAGCCGGGCTCGTTGCTCTGGGCTCACCTGTGGCTGGACGGCCAGGGCCGCATCGCGCGCCAGGTCATCCTCAGCCAGACCAACCGCGTCGAGGACCGCTTCTCGTATCCCGGCGGTTGAGGCGGCCGGCGGCGGCGCCGTGGAGGACCCCTGGAGGTGAAAGCGGTGGGAGTGGTGCATGCGGCCGGGGCGGCGCTGCAATTGGGCCTCGCCATGCTCTGGGAGGTACTCTGGCCGCTGGCGCTCGGCTTTCTCATCTCGGCTGCCGTGCAAACCCTGGTCAGAAGGCGCACCCTGACCGCCGCGCTCGGCCAGGACTCCCTGCGGAGCCTCGCCCTGGCCACTGCGCTCGGCGCCGCGTCCTCGTCCTGCTCGTACGCGGCCGTTGCCGTGGCGCGCACGCTCTTTCGCAAGGGCGCCAGCTTCACCAACGCCATCGTCTTCGAGTTCGCCTCGACCAACCTCGTCTTCGAGCTGAGCCTGGCGCTGCTGGCCCTGCTCGGCTGGCCGTTTCTGGCCGCGGAGTTCGCCGGCGGCCTGCTCATGATTGTGCTCGTCGCCGCTCTCTTCCGGCTCACCCTGCGACCGGCCCTGGTGGCGGCGGCCCGCGGCCAGGCCGGGCGGGGCTTGGCCGGCAGGATGGAAGGCCACGGCGCCATGGACATGTCGGTCATCGAAGGGCCTTTGCTCCGCCGGCTCCTGGCGGGGCGCACCTGGACGGCCATCAGCCACTACTTCTTCATGGATGTCGCCAGCCTGTGGACCGACCTCGGGTTGGGCTTTCTGATCGCGGGCGCGCTGGCCGCGTGGGTGCCGCAAGGCTTCTGGCGCGGCCTCTTCCTGGCCCACCAGCCGGCGCTGGCGCTGGTCTGGGGCCCGCTCATCGGCCCGCTGATCTCCATGGTCAGCTTCGTCTGCTCGGTCGGCAACGTGCCCCTGGCGGCGGTGCTCTGGAACGGCGGGATCAGCTTCGGGGGCGTCATTTCCTTCATCTTCGCCGACCTGATCATCCTGCCCATCGTCAACATCCACCGCCGGTATTACGGCTGGAAGGCCGCCCGCTACGTGCTGGCCGTGTCGTATGTGGCCATGGCCGGCGCGGGAGTCGCCGTCGACCTCCTGTTGCGGGTCACGGGGCTGCTCCCGGCCCACCGGCGGGGCCAGGTTCCGGTGGCCGGGATCGGCTGGAACCTGACAACCTGGCTCAACTTGGCCTTTCTGCTGCTGATGGCGGTGCTGGCTGGGCGCTTTTTGAGGACCGGCGGCCCGGCCATGCTGCGCGCCATGTCGGCACCGCAGCATGGCGGGAAAGCCGCCCGAGATCCCGTCTGCGGGATGATGGTGGATCCCTCGCGCACCGCGGAGCACGTGAGCCACGGGGGAACGACCTATCACTTCTGCTCCGCGGACTGCCGCGCCGCATTCGAGAAGGATCCGCAGCGCTACGCCTCCCATGCGCAAGACCCGCACGCATCGCATCCTCCGCATGACGGCGCGGGCCGAAGCGATTGACGGCGCAGCCAACGGACACTAAAGTCATTCGTGGATGATCGCCGCGAGGGGAGAGGTGTCCCATTGAAGCAGCCGGCTTCGCGTCCCGGGCCCTTCCGGGCCCGGCGACCCCGGCGCGCGCTCTGGCCCTGGCTCGGGCTGGGCGTGGCCGTTGTCGCTCTCGTGGGCGTATTCGCCACGCACCGCTCCGCCAGCCTGCCGCCCACCTTCGGGCTGGCCGTGGGGTCCCCGGCCCCGGCGCTGGCGTTGCCGGCCACCACGGGCGGCACCCTTTCGCTCGCGCAACTGCGCGGCTCGAAGGTCGTCGTCTTATTCTACGAAGGCGCCACCTGAGGCGCCTGCCAGCAGCAGCTCGTCGAGCTGCAGGGGAGCCTGCCGCAGATAAAGGCCCTGGGTGGCCGCGTGGTGGCGGTCAGCGTCGATCCGCTGGCGACGTCGGCTTCGCTGGCCAGCCAGCTCCACCTCGCCTTCCCGATCCTGCAGGACGCCGATCATCAGCTCGGCCTGGCGTTCGGGGTCTTCCGCCTACCGGCCGGCATGGACATGGGCCCGGTCGACAGCCACTCGATCTTCGTGCTCGGCCCGCAAGGATCCGTGCGCTGGAAGCAGCTTGCCCCCGCCACCATGCACGTGCCCGTGGCCGACGTGCTGGCGGCGCTGAAGGCCGCGTGATGGCGAGCGAGCCGCTGCCTCTGATGCTGGTGACCGCCCCCGACTGCCATCTTTGCGCGCATGCGCGCGCGGTGCTGGCCCGCTTGGCGGGGGAGCACGCGCTTTTGATCGAGGAACGTCCCTGGAACGATGCCGAGGCCAGCGCCTGGGTGCGGCGGGACGGGGTGCCCTTCCCCCCGGCGCTTTACTTGGCGGGCAGGCTATGCGCGTACGGGCGCCTGTCGGAGGGGCGGCTGCGCCGGCTGCTGGCCAAGGGTGGACCGGCGTGAACGCGCTCGTCTACTCGAGTTCGCTGGTGGCGGCCTTTCTGGGCGGTGTGCTGGCCCTTTTCGCGCCCT
>JAJYVM010000517.1 GCA_021792015.1 Bacillota bacterium
CGGATCGAGCAACCGGCAGAACCGGGCGCGTGGCGGGCATCGGTGCGGACCGTGGCACCCAAATCCCCGGGGGCGGGTTCGCCCGGACGACACCTTGACGACGGGGGCCGGCGCGCTTACGGTGCACTCGCGGGCGACGATGCGCAGACGGCGCTGCGCGGTAGGGCGCCGCGCCGGCGCGATGGCGGACCCGCGCTTTGCCTCCGGGCGTGCAATGCCCGTGACGGTGACGGGTGCCCGCCAAGAGCGGATGAGGTGACCGGTCGCCTTGGGACGGTGGAGCCGTGCGCTCGCAATCCTGATCCTGACCCTGGCGGTCTCCGGCTGCGGGCAGGCATCCCCGGCCAGCCAGCATGGCGCCGGCTCGTCCGGGTCCGCCCGCGGCGGGACCACCGAGACGGTGACGCCCCCGCTGCCCACCGCGCCCTCATTCACGCGGATCCAGATGACCAGCGCCGCGGACGGCTGGGCCCGCTTGCAGGTCGGCGAGCGCCCGCCCGACCTGCGCTGGCCGATCGTGCGTACGGCGGACGGCGGCCTCACGTGGGTGAATGTATCGCCGTGGGCCGCCGGTCGAGGTCCCGCCGGCGGTTTCGTCGCGACGGACTTCCTGAGCGCCGACCAGGCGTGGGTGGCGGTGGGCGGCGCCTCCGCCACCGCGGGCCGCCAGAGCGTGATGATCTACCACACGACGGACGGCGGACGAGTCTGGAGCCAGACCGTGACCCGGGTCGGATTCCCCTACGGCGGCCAGATCCTGCCGCTGGCGTTCAGCTTCGCGGGCACCAGCGACGGCTGGCTCATGGTCCAGCCCGAACACGGCATGAGCTCGGAGCCGGGCGAACTGCTCGCCACGACGGACGGCGGCCATTCGTGGAAGCAGGTGGCGACCACCTACGGGCCGGATGGCAGGCGGGGCGGGCTCCCCTTCGGCGGCAGGATCGCCTTCGTGAACGCCACCACCGGCTGGCTGGCGGGAGGTACGGCCTCGACGATCGACAACCTCCTGTACGCGACCCACGACGGGGGGCGGACGTGGCAGCCCGTGGCCCTCCCGCTCCCCGCCGGGCGCACCCGGCAGCAGATGGTGGTTTCGCCCCCGACCTTCTCCGGCGCTCAGGGCGTGCTGCCTGTCTGGTTCCAGGGGCGTGCCGCCACCTACCTCTACGTGAGCGACAACGGCGGCGCAACGTGGCGATCCACGCGGCCCGTGCCGAGCGCCATGGTGGATGTGGTCGCGGTCGACGACGTGGTGGCGGTCGACGGCGAAACGCTCTACCGAACGGGGGATGGCGGCCGCACGTGGCAGGCCGTGCGGGGCGGAGGGGTCCTGCCCGCCGTGCTCGCACCGGCAGGCGCGAGCCTCGGCGGCGTCGATTTCGCCGGCACCCGCGATGGATGGCTCACCGGCCGGGAGCCGCAGCGTCCCATCACCCGGAAGAGCCAGTGGGCGACGACACCCTTTTCGAACTTCTTACTCCGGACCAGCGACGGCGGCCGCACGTGGTCGCGCGTGGAGCCGGTGATGACGGGACGCCGGCAGGCCGCGAAGTGACGTCACGGGGCGGCCCCCCGCCGGGCCCACCCCCGTGACGTCAGGCGAGCGGATCGCGTTCCGTGGCGATCCCATCGCCATGGCCGTGGAGTCCACCGGACGTCGGCAGGCTTCGGTTCCGGCTCCCTGCGCGATACGCGCAGCGCATGGCGCGGATGAGCGCGCGGGGATCCAAGACTGCGGCGGTCAGCGCCTCGCGGCGCGAACCCGCACGCGCCACGGGCACTCGCGTGCGTCGTCCGCCACCGCTCCGCCACCGCGGCTGGGAGGACCCGCGTCGGAGAAAGCGCACGCGCGCAGCAGCTCCGGTCGGACCCACCCTCCCGAAAGCCGCAGGGGCAGGGGGCCGGCCCCGCAGCCGGGAACCGGACGTGGGGCGCAGGGACTGCATCCCGCAGACCTGCCGCCATCCCTGGCTCCGGCTGCTCGGTCGCAAACGCACGGCGAAGTATACATTGACGCTTGCGTCAAGGTTACTGATAATGGGGGCCATATGAGCAACGAAGTCGCCGAGGAGATGCGGATCGGGGATCTGGCCCGGCGCGCGCGGGTCACGCCCCGCACCCTCCGCTACTATGAATCGCTCGGGCTGCTGCAGCCGGCGGCGCGGCGCAGCGGCGGCTTCCGGCTCTACGACGAGCAGGCCGTGGGACGCCTGGAGCGGATCCGCCAGCTCAAGGAGCTGCTGGGCTTCAGCCTGGGCGAGGTGCGCCAGATCCTGCGCAGCGAGGACGCGGTGCAGGAGATCCGCGCGCGCTACCTCGGGACGGAGGATGCGGGCCTGCGGGCCGACCTGCTGCGGCAGGCCATGGCCCTGGCGGACGCGCAGCGCGAGCTGGTGCGGCGCAAGCTGGCCGGCCTGCAGGCCATGGACGACGAGATCGCCGAGCGTCAGGGGCGCATCCGGCAGCTCCTGCGCACGACGGGCGCCGACGAGCGGCAGGGGTGAGGTCGTTGCTCCGCAGGGTCGACTACAAGTGGATCGCGCTCTCGAACACCACCCTCGGCGGGCTGATGGCCGCCATGAACGCGAGCATCATCCTGATCGCGCTGCCGGCCATCTTCCGCGGGATCGCCGTCAACCCCCTGGATCCGGCCGAGATCGGCTA
>JAJYVM010000037.1 GCA_021792015.1 Bacillota bacterium
TGCGGCTCACCGGGCGCCTCTGGCTTGACCCCATGGTGAGCGCCGCCATCGCGCTGATGATCGCCCGCGGCGCCTGGCCATCCTCCGCCAGACCGTGGACGTCCTCATGGAGGGCGCCCCGCAGGGCGCGGACGTGGCCGCGGTGTCGGCCCCCATCGCCGCCGACCGCACCGTCCTCTCGGTGCACCATGTCCAGGTGTGGCGCTCGAGGGCGAGCGGACGGCGCTCAGCGGCCACGTGGTGCTTCAGGACGTCCCCCTGTCCGAGACGGTGGCGGTGGTGGCGCGCATCCGCAGCCGCCCGCGCCACGACTTTGCGATCGACCACACGACCCTGCAGCAGGAGTCGGCCCTGGGGCCCTGCCCCCACGGCGACTGCGCCTACTGCACCAGCTGACCCTGCGAGGCCCCCAGCAGCCCCCGCAGGCGCCGCACGGCCTGTGGTGACCCCGCCACCAGGGGACCGCCCTCCAGGACGTCGTACGGCGCCCCGTCGGCCGGCCGGACGCCGATACCGCCCGCTGCCTCGACGAGCGCGAGTCCGGCGGCCACATCCCACGCGCTGACCCGCAGCATCAGCGCCGCGGCCGCGCGCCCGGCCGCCACGTAGGCCAGCGACAGCGCCGCGCTGCCCATGACCCGGCAGACGCCGCCGCTGCGGCGCACCCGGCCGAAGAGCGCCAGCGCCTCCGGCCCCGGATCCTCTTTGCCGCCGAGCTCCATCAGCACGAGCCCGCCCATGAAGTCGTCCTGCGCGCGCACCGCCAGCGCCCGCCCCCCGGCCGTGGCCCGCCCGTCGCCTGCCGCCACGAACTTCTCCCCGCGGAAGGGATCGAGGATGATGCCGGCGACCGCGCGCCCGTCGTGGCAGAGGCCCACGGACACGGCCGCGTGCTGGATCCGGTTGGCATAGTTGGCGGTACCGTCGAGGGGGTCGACGACCCACAGCCAGCCGCTGCGCGCGGATGCCCCGCCCGCCTCCTCGCCGAGAAAGCCGTACCCGGGCAGGGTCTCGGCCGCGATGGCCCGCGCCCTCGTCTCGATGTTGCGGTCCACCTGGGTCACGAGGTCGGAGGGGTGGCTCTTGGCCTCGACGGCGAGGTCGCCGGCCAGGCCCTCCCGCATCATGCTGCCGCCCACCTCGGCGATGGTCTCCATCACGCGGACCGCCACCGGATCAACCTGCACAGCGCTCACCTTTCCCCAGTGGTGCCATGGGACCACCATAGCGCGCGCCGTGCCGCGCGCGCGGGAAGAATGTGCGTATGCCGCCGAGGGGTCCGGTGCCGCCCCGCCGAACCACCACCCGATGTCGGGATTGACCCGGTTCGGCCCCGCCGCCGTGACCGCCATGCTCGCCGCGTACTGGCTGAAGCCGCGCTCGCCGTGGTACAGCCTCGGCTTCGCGGTCGCCTGCGCCGCGTCGTCCTTCGATGGGTGGCTCGCCGGCACATGGCCATGCGGGGTTGTCGAGGCGGTGTGGGCGGTCCTGGCCGCCGTGCGCTGGCGGCAGCGCCTTGCCGCGGGCCGCTCCTGACGGCCGTGACGCCCGCGACATGCGTGGCATCCGTGACGCCCCTGACGCCCCTGATGTCCATGACATCCGGGACGCCCGTGGCAGCCGCGCGCCCGTCGGCCGGCCGCGGACCGGCAAAAGTGGCGCAACTCCGCATGAGGCCCTGCACATTGCCGCGCCCGGCGCGCGATGATGGTAGGGGGCGCGCACCCGCAGGGATGCGGCCGCCCGCCGCGCCGGGCAACCTGTAGGCGGGGTCCCCGCGGCGGCGGCATGGCAAAGGCCCGCCCCCCTCCATGTTCGGCCGGCGGCGGCGCGCGCCTTCCGCCAGCCGCCCGACCCGGATCCGGATCCGGGAGGAGCGAGATCCGGCTTGGTGTGGCTGGACGGCGAGCGGCTGACCCTTGCGGACTGCCGGCGCATCGCCGCCGGAGAGCCCGCCGTGGCGGCCCCCGAGGGCATCGCCCGCCTTGCGGCCAGCCGCGCCGTCATCGAGCGCGCCGTGGCGGACAACCGCCTGGTGTACGGCGTTACGACGGGCTTCGGCCGCTTCGCCGACGTCGCCATCTCGCCCGAGCAGGCCGCCGAGCTCCAGATCAACCTCCTGCGCAGTCACGCCGCCGGCGTGGGCGAGCCGCTGCCGCCCGACGTCGTCCGCCTCTGCCTGGCGCTTCGCGCCAACTCGCTCCTGCAGGGCCACTCCGGCGTCCGCGCCGCCCTGGTGGAGCTGCTGCTGGCCTGTCTGAACGCCGGCATCGTCCCGGTCGTGCCCGCCCAGGGCTCCCTCGGCGCCAGCGGCGATCTCGCCCCCCTGGCCCACATGGCCCTGGTCCTGGTCGGCCGCGGCGAGGCCTTCCTCGGCGGTCAGCGCCTGCCCGGCGCCGAGGCCCTGCGCCGCGCCGGCCTGCAGCCCCTGGCCCTGGCCCCCAAGGAGGGCCTGGCCCTGATCAACGGCACCCAGGTGATGACCTCGGTGGCCGTCCTGGCCCACGCGCGCGCCAGCGACCTCCTGGCCGCCGCCGATGCCATCGCCGCCCTGACCTGCGAGGCCCTGCGCGGCATCCCTGCCGCCTTCGCCCCTTCCCTGCAGGCCGTCCGCCCCCACCCCGGCCAGGCCGCCGCTGCCGCCAACCTGCGCCGCCTGCTGGAGGAGAGCCGCCTCTGCACCCGCCCGGGCGAGCTCCGCGTCCAAGACCCGTACACCCTGCGCTGCATCCCGCAGGTCCACGGCGCCGCCCGCGACGCCCTCGCCTACATCGGCGCCACCCTGGCCACCGAGGTCAACGCCGCCACCGACAACCCGCTGATCTTCGCCGACGCCGGTGACGCCGGTGACCAGATCCTCTCCGGCGGCAATTTCCACGGCCAGCCCGTCGCCGTCGCGGCCGACTGCCTGGCCGTCGCCCTGGGCGGCATCGGCGCCATGAGCGAGCGCCGTTGCGAGCGCCTGGTGAACCCGGCGCTGAGCGGCGGTCTGCCCGCCTTCCTGACCGATCGCGCCGGCCTGCGCTCGGGCCTGATGCTGGTCCAGTACACGGCCGCGTCCCTGGTCTCCGAGAACAAGGTCCTGGCCCACCCCGCCAGCGTCGACTCGATCCCGTCCTCCGCGAACCAGGAGGACCACGTCAGCATGGGCACGATCGCCGCCCGCAAGGCCGCCACCGTGGTCGCCAACCTGGCGCGCATCCTGGCCGCCGAGTGGCTGTGCGCCGCCCAGGCCGTGGACTTCCTGGACCCCGCCGCACTGGGGCGTGGCAGTGCCGCCGCTTACGCGGCGGCGCGCAAGGTCGTCGGCTTCTTCGACGCCGATCAGGAGCCGGGTCCCGCCATCGAGGGGCTCGCCGCCAGCCTCCTCGACCGCACGCTGCTCGACGCCGTCACGGCGGCCGTCGGCGCGCTGGACTGAGCCGACCCCCCTACCCGGCCACGCACGCCAGCACGTGCTTGTGCCAGTCGAACGCGACGGCCCCGTTGCCGTTGAAGCACATGGCCTGCAGCGACGAGAGGCCGATGTTGGGATAGTCGAGGTTATCCGAGCTCGCCACCGTGATCAACGCCCGGATGGTCTGCCCGCCGATGGAGATGGTCCCCGGCCCCGCGTACGCGGGCGCGCTGCCCGCGAACCCGGACAGTGTGAAGTCCTCGGTGGGCGAGATGCCCAGGGCCTGGCCGATGGACGGGGGAATGACGGCCGACAGCTGGTCGCCGGTGTCGAGGATGCATTGGCTGAAGGTCTGCCCATCGATCGCGCAGGCGACCATGAGCTGGTTGTTGGTGTCGCTGAAGGGGACTGACCACGGCCCCTTGGTGCTGCCCTCGGCGGAGGACGGCGAGCGCGGCGCGCTCGCCGCCGGGGTGCTCGGCGTCGTGCTCGCGGGTGGCGCGCTCGGTGTCGCGGCCTGCGACGGGGGCGTGGATGCCAGCTTCACGGGGCTCGGCACCTGGGTCAGCTCGCCGTTGGCCACGACGAAGCCCCTGCTCGCCTGAACCACCGCGCCGCCGGGGGGCGACTGGATCTCGCCCACGAACTCGGCCGTGCTCGCCAGGCTGACGTACGCGACGGCGAAGCAGGTGGGCCCGAACACGCAGGTCATCATATCCTGGCCCGTGGTCCAGTCGACGATGGACGCGGACTGCCCGCCGTCCAGCGGGGGTGAGATGTACATCTCGATCGTGACCACCGCGAACCCGAGGAGCGGGAAAGGCTGAACGTTCACGGCGAGGGTTGCCCGGTCGCTGCTCCCGACCGTGGCCGCCCCCGCAGCCGCCGGATACATCACGAGCAAGATGACGGCCGCCACCGCTGCCCACCGCTTCCACGACACGACCCTTCGCCTCCGCAATGTCAGGCTGGGCGCCAGCCCGAGCACTCCACGCATCGGCTGGCGCATGTCTGCTTGCAGTATGACTGCGCCTTCGCCGCAGGGCGCCCCTGCCGCGTCTCCCAGGCCACTCCAGGGTGTCCTGGCTGTGGCGCCGGCCATAGATTGACGTAGTTCAATGGCTCAATGTATGATCGCCCCATGGAGCTTGAGCCAAAGGTCCGGGGCTGCTGCCGGCTGGATGTCCGCTCGGAGCTGACCGAGGCCGCGGCGCGCCCCCTGGCCGAGCGCCTCGCCGCCCTCGCCGACCCCAACCGGCTGCGCCTGCTGGAAATCCTGGGCCGCTGCGCCGGCAAGGTGTGCGTGTGCGAGCTGGTCGAGGCCCTGCCTCTCTCGCAGCCGACCATCTCCCACCACCTGCGCGTGCTGCGGGCGGCCGGCCTCATCGACTACGAGAAGCGGGGCGTCTGGGCCTACTACTACGTCCGGCGCGAGGCCCTGCAGGAGCTGGAGGCGCAGATCCGCGGCCTGGTGGCCCCATCCGTGGAGGGATGAAGCCGATGTCGAGCGGCGACGAGATCGTCTGGTCCTCGGTCAGGGAGCACTACGGCCGTGCGGCGGAGCGCGCGGCGGCGGGGGAGGCGGGCATCTCGGGCGCGTGCTGCGGCGGCGCGGACAGCGGCTGTTGCGGCAGCGGCTGCTGCTCCACGGACGCGGCGTTCGGCACCGGCTTCTACGCCGTGGCCGACCTGGCCGAGCTGCCGGACCGCGCCGTGCTGGCCTCCCTGGGCTGCGGCAACCCCACCGCGCTCGCCGAGCTGAAGCCCGGGGAGGTCGTCCTCGACCTGGGCTCGGGCGGCGGGATCGACGTGATCCTCTCCGCCCGCCGCGTGGGCCCGGCCGGCAAGGCGTACGGCCTGGACATGACGGATCAGATGCTGGCGCTCGCCCGTGAGAACGCGCGCCAGGCCGGCGTCGCCAACGCCGAGTTTCTCCGCGGCCACATCGAGCGGATCCCCCTCCCGGCGGCCACCGTCGACGTGGTGATCTCCAACTGCGCGGTCAACCTCAGCCCCGACAAGGACAGCGTGCTGCGCGAGGCCTTCCGGGTCCTGCGCTCGGGCGGCCGGCTCGCCATCAGCGACGTCGTCGTCCGCGACGGCGAGCCGGGGGAGCCCGCCATCCCGCCCGAGGTGCGCCGGAGCGTCGATCTCTGGTCGGGCTGCGTCGCCGGCGCCCTGACCGAGGGCGACTACCGCCGGGCGCTGCATGGGGCCGGTTTCGCGGCCGTCCACGTGGAGGAGGTCCGGCGCTACCGCGCCGAGGACATGGGGGAGCCCCTCCGTGCCGCGCTTGCCGCGCGGGGCATCACCGCCCCCGAGGCGGCGGACGCGGTCGCGGGCCGTTTCATGAGCGCGTTCGTGCGGGCGGCCAAGCCATGACGCAGCCGCTGGTCTACTTCCTCTGCACCGGGAACTCGGCCCGCAGCCAGATGGCCGAGGGCCTGGCCCGCCGGCGGCTTGGGGGCAGCCACCGCATCGCCAGCGCCGGGGTGGCGCCGACCTCCCTCAACCCGCTGGCCGTGGCGGCCCTCGCCGAAGTGGGCATCGATATCTCGGGCCACGCCGCGAAGCCGATCGACCCCGATCTGCTCGCGGGCGCCGCCCTGGTCGTGACCCTGTGCGGGGACGCGGAAGAGAGCTGCCCCGTCACCCCGCCCCAGGTTCGGCGCCTGCACTGGGACCTGCCCGACCCGGCGCGCGCCCAGGGCACGGAGGCCGAGCGGATGGCCGCCTTCCGCCGTGTGCGGGACGAGCTTGCCCGCCGCATCGACGGCCTGGCGGCCGACCTCTGAGGCGATCGATCGCCTGAGCGCGCCCCGTGGGATCCGTGCGACCCGGCCTGCCAACACCCCGACGAGGCGAGGTCACGCATGAAGAACGCTGCGGTTGCGACAGGGCCGGCGCCACGCCGCCTCAAGACGCTGGACCGCTTCCTGACGCTGTGGATCTTCCTGGCCATGGGACTCGGGATCACGGTCGGGGCGGCGGCCCCCGGTGCGGCCGGGATCATCACCCACGCCCAGGTTGGCACCACGTCCATCCCCATCGCCCTGGGCCTGATCCTCATGATGTACCCGCCCCTGGCCAAGGTCCGCTACGACAAGCTGGGCGCCGTCTTCCGCAACATCCGGGTCCTCTCGCTGTCGCTTGTCCAGAACTGGGTGATCGGCCCGATCCTGATGTTCGCGCTGGCGGTCGTCTTCCTGCGGCACCACCCGGCGTTCATGGCGGGCCTGATCATGGTCGGGCTGGCGCGCTGCATCGCCATGGTGATCGTGTGGAACGAGCTGGCCCGAGGCGACCGCGAGTACGCGGCCGGCCTGGTGGCCTTCAACTCGGTGTTCCAGATCCTCTTCTACGCCGTCTACGCGTACGTCTTCCTGACGGTGGTGCCGGGCTGGCTGGGCCTGCAGAGCATCGTGGTCCACGTGTCGATGGGCCAGGTCGCGCAGAGCGTGGCCATCTACCTCGGCATTCCCTTCCTCGGCGGCATCCTGACCTCGGTCCTGCTCACGCGGCGGTGGGGCCGTGCCTGGTACGAGGCGGAGTTCCTGCCGAAGATCAGCCCGCTGACCCTGATCGCGCTGCTGTTCACGATCGTGGTCATGTTCGCCCTCCAGGGCGAGGCCATGCTCGCGCTGCCGCTGGATGTGCTGCGGATCGCGCTTCCGCTGGCCATCTACTTTGTCATCATGTTCTTCGTCTCGTTCTACATGGGGCGGCGGGTGGGGGCGGACTACGCCCAGACGGCGACGCTATCGTTCACGGCCGCCAGCAACAACTTCGAGCTGGCCATCGCCGTGACCGTCGCGGTGTTCGGAATCCAGTCGGGCGCCGCCTTTGCGGCCGTCATCGGCCCCCTGGTGGAGGTGCCGGTCCTCATCTCGCTGGTCCGGGTGGCCCTGTGGCTGCAGCGGCAGTACTTCGGCCCGGAGGTCGCCGCCGGCGCGGGTCCCGGGTCCCCCTCATGAACCGGGCCGGGCCGGCGGTGCCTGCCGCAGGGGCCTGAGCGGCCGCAGCGCTGGCCTGGGCGGGGAGGCCACGATCATGGCGTCCGATGAGATGCACGGTTCCGCCGCAGCGCCGACCACGTACCGGGTGGCGGCCCGCTCGCTCGGGGAGGGACGCGCCGAGGTGACCGCCGGCACGGCGGTGATCGCCTTCGACGCCAGCTGGTCCCGTCCGCCATCCGGCCTGCCCGGACCCGCGGAGCTGCTCGCGTCCGCGTTCGCCGCCTGCCTGCTCAAGAACGTCGAGCGGGTCAGCCAGCTGATGCCGTTCCGCTACCATGGCGCCGAGGTCGATGTGACGGTCCGTCGCCAGGACCGGCCCCCGAAGTTCGCGGGGATCGTGTATGAGCTGCGGCTTGTGACCGACGAGCCCGCCCACCGCGTCGAGCTGCTTCACGAGAACCTCCGCAGGTTCGGAACCGTGTACAACACCCTTGCCGCGGCGTGCGCGATCGAGGGCCACATCGTCACGACCGCGCCCGGCTGACCAGGCGCCGCTGCGGTCGGATGGCAAACGCTTTTCCCCGCTGGACGGTGCGGTCCGGTCCTCTCGCGCCGTGGACCAAACCTCCGCATGGCCGCTCCAGTCGCGATCCTGTCATGTGGCGCCTCAGGAAGTGAGACCGCCGGCGCTGCTCCCGCCTGCGGTCTCGGGGTGTAGATCTCCCGGCCGGCCATCCCGGCCGGGCGGTCGTTACGCCGGGCCCCTTCGCCTCGAGCGTCGTGCCCCGCCTGAGGGCCGTCCATGCCGCGTCGAATCGCCACGCGTCACCCCATGACCTTGCGCGCGTCACCTCCGGCGCTCGGCGACCGGCACCGGCCCTCCCGCCTGTGGCGCCCGTCGCGGTCGACACCAACGGCCGACCCCACCTGGCGTGGCTGCGTGGGTCGCGGCATCCGATGCGGTCCGCGGCCTCGCCCATCGGGTGGCGCCCGCTCTCAACCCGCCAGCACCGCCATCGCCCCGCCTCGCACACCCCGCCGCCCCGCAGTGCCCGCCCCGCCGCGCTATACTTTGCCTTACCATGCCTGTCCTCGACATCGTGCCCGGCGGCCGGACCCTCGTCATGGGGGTCATCAACGCCACGCCCGACTCGTTCTGGTCCGGCAGCCGCTTCCCGGCCGCCGCCGCCGCCGTCGAGGCCGCCCGCGCCTTCGTGGCCGACGGGGCCGACCTCCTGGACATCGGCGGCCAGTCGACGCACCCGCGCGCCAAACCCATCTCCGCCGCCGACGAGCTGGCGCGCGTGATGCCCGTGCTCCGCGCCGTCCGCGCCGCCGTCGATTGCCCGCTCTCCATCGACACCTTTCACGCCGAAGTGGCCGAGGCCGCCGTGGCCGCCGGCGCCGACCTCGTCAACGACGTCAGCGGCCTTGCCGCCGACCCGGCCATGGCCGCCACGCTGGCCCGCCTCAAGGTCCCCGTGATCCTGATGGACCGCACGGGGCTCCCGCGGCAGGAGCCGGACGTCCCCGCCGCCGTGGCCGCCAACCTCCGGGTGATCCTGCGCCACGCCCAGGCCGCCGGTATCGACCCCGCGCGCGTGATCCTCGACCCCGGCTTCGGCTTCGGCAAGACCTCGCGCCAGAACCTGACCCTGGTGCGCGACGTGCCCGTGCTGGCCGCCCTCGGCCGCCCCCTCTGCTATGCCGTCTCGCGCAAGGGCACGATCGGCCTGGTCCTGGGCGACCTGCCGCCGGAGGAGCGCCTGGAGGGCTCCCTGGCCCTGGCCGTCCTCTGCGCCGCCGCCGGCGTGGCCATCCTCCGCGCCCACGACGTGCGCCCCACGGTCCGCGCCCTGCGCATGGTGGCGGCCACCCTCGGCCCCCGCCGCACCGGCGGCCGCGACGAGATCCGCATCGAGGGCATCGCCGTCGAGGCCGTCCATGGCGTGCTGCCCGAGGAGCGCCGCCGCCCGCAGCCCTTCCGCGTCGACGCCACCCTGCGCCGCGACCTGTCCGCGGCCGGCCGCAGCGACGACCTGGCCCAGACGGTGAACTACGCCGAGGTCGCGGCCATCGCCGTCGAGGTCCTCTCCGGCCCGCCCCGCAACCTCATCGAGGCCCTGGCCGAGGAGATCGCCGGCCGCCTGCTGGCCGCCTTCACCGTCGACGAGGTGGAGGTCCGCGTCCACAAGCCCGAGGCGCCCGTCGGCGTCCCCTTCGCGGACGTCAGCGCGGCCGTGCGGCGATCCCGGTGAAGACGCCGATGAAGTCGACGGTGACGGCCTACCTGGGCCTCGGCACGAACATGGGCGACCGCGCCGCCACCCTGGCCGCCGCCATCGCTGCCCTGTCCGCCACCCCCGGCCTGAAGCTCACGCGCGCCTCCAGCCTCTACGAGACCGCGCCCCAGGGCCTTACGGACCAGCCGTGGTTTCTGAACGCCGTGCTCGAGGTGGAGACCAGCCTCGAGCCGGCCGCGCTCCTTTTCGCCTGCCTCGCCGTCGAGGCGCGCTTCGGCCGCGAGCGCACCGTCCGCTGGGGCCCGCGCACCCTGGACGTCGACGTGCTGCTGTTCGGCGATCGCACCATCGACACCGCGGAACTGCAGGTGCCCCACCCGCGCCTGCACGAGCGGGCGTTCGTCCTGGTGCCCCTGCACGAGATCGCGCCCGACGCCGAGGTGCCGGGCCGCGGCCGCGTCCGCGACCTGCTGGCGGGCGTGGCGGACCAGCCGGTGCGGAAGGCATGAGCGATTCGTTCGCCGAGGCCCTGGCGGGCCTCGCCACCGCCCGCCTGCGGTACACGGTCCATCACGCGGCCCTGGTGGCCTCCACCAACGACTGGGCCAGGTCGCTGGCCGCCGCGGGCGCCCCCGAGGGCACCCTGTGCTGGGCCGACGCGCAGTCCGCCGGGCGCGGCCGTCGCGGCCGCGGCTGGCTCTCGCCGTGCGGGGGGCTGTACCTGTCCCTGATCCTGCGGCCCACCCTGCCCCCGGCCGCCATCCCGCGCCTGACCCTGATGGCCGCCGTCGCCCTGGCCCGGGCCAGCGGCCCCGCCGCGACCATCAAGTGGCCGAACGACATCCTGCTGGACGGCAGAAAGGTCTGCGGCATCCTCAGCGAGCTGCACGGCGACCCCGCGGCCGTAATCCTCGGCATCGGCGTCAATGTGGCCGCTGACCCGGCCCTTGCCGCCGTCCCCACCGCCGGCAGCCTCGGTGCCCCCGACCGCATCGCCCTGCTGCGCGGGATTCTCGCGGAGCTCGATGCTTGCTATGACGGCCTGGTTGCGGGGGCCTGGCCCGCCCTTCTGGACGAGTGGCGCGGCCGCTGCCGCACGCTGGGCCAGGAGGTCACCGTCGCCGGCGCCTTCGGGCAGGTCGCGGGGAGGGCGCTGGACGTGGATCCCGACGGTGCGCTGCTGCTCACCACCGCGGGCGGGACGCGGCGCTTCCTGGCCGGCGAGGTCACGCTGCGCAAAGAGGTGGAGGCGGCGCCGTGAGCCCGCGTCTGCTGCCCATCACCGCAGCGCGTCCTGGCCGGCGGACAAGCGCCGCAGGGAGAGGCGGAGGCGGCACCGTGCGTCACGGGTTACCGCTGCGCGGGAGCACCCTGTACCGAGAAGTGGAGGCGGCGCCGTGAGCGGCATCACCGACATCCCGGGGCTGCGGCTCGGCCACGCGGGCGACCGCGAGGCCCTGACCGGCTGCACGGTCGTCATCGCGGAGGAGGGCGCGGTGGCCGGCTGCGACGTGCGCGGCTCGGCGCCCGGCACCCGCGAGACCGACCTGCTCCGCCCCGGCCGCCTGGTGGAGCGCGTCCACGCCATCCTGCTGACGGGCGGCAGCGCCTTCGGCCTGGACGCCGCCACGGGCGTGATGCGCTTCCTCGAGGAGCGGGGGATCGGCTTCCCCGTCGGCCCGAACCGGGTGCCGATCGTCCCCGGCGCCGTCCTCTTCGACCTTGGCGTCGGCCGCGCCGACGTCCGTCCCGACGCCGCCATGGGCTACGCCGCCTGCGCCGACGCCTTCCGCGGCGGCGCGCCGGACCGCGGCAGCGTGGGCGCCGGCCTCGGCGCCACCGTCGGCAAGGCCCTCGGCATGGCGGGCGCCATGAAGTCCGGCCTCGGCAGCCACGCCCTCCGCCTGGACGGCGGTGTGACGGTTGTCGCGCTCGTCGCGGTCAACGCATTCGGCAACGTGTACGATCCAGACAGCGGTGAATGGCTCGCGGGCGCGCGCAATCCCCTGACGGGAGGGCGCCTGGACATCGAGCGCTGGCTGCTGTCGGAGCGCGCGCGCGGCAATTTCGCCGGCGTGCCGGAGCTGCCGCCGGGCGGGCGGTCCCTGGATCCCGGCCCCCGCCGGCGCCCGGCTGCCGGTACCGGCGATCCGTGGGGGCCAGGCGCCAACACGACGATCGGCGTGGTGGCGACGGACGCCGTCCTCGACAAGGCCCAGTGCGGCGCCCTCGCCCAGATGGCCGGCGTCGGCCTCGGCAGGAGCATCTTCCCCGTGCATACGATGGGCGACGGGGACGCGCTCTTCGCCCTCTCGGTCGGCGGCCCGCGCGGTGCCCGCGCCGACCTGAGCGTCCTCGGCGCCGTCGCGGCCCTGGCCGTCGGGCGGGCCTGCGCCGACGCCGTTCGCAGCGCCACCGCCGCCGGCGGCCTGCCGGCGCACCGGGATGTGGCCCTGGAGGGGCCGAAGGCCCCGTAGGCGCCGACGGCTCCCGCCCTTGTTCCGGCTCCGGCCCGACCTCGTGGCTACGTTCCGCGGTGCGGAGGTGATCCCGCTTGCTCCTGGCGGTGGACATCGGCAACACGCACGTGAAGCTCGGCGTGTACGACGGCGAGGACCTGCGCCACAGCTGGCGCCTGAACACCCGCCGCGACGCCACGGCCGACGAGACGGCGCTGCTCCTGCAGGGCCTGCTCGGCGCCCGCGCACTGCCGCCCGCCCGCCTGGACTCGGCCGTGCTGGCCTCCGTCGTCCCGTCGCTGACTCCCGTCTGGCAGGACCTCTGCCGCCGCTACCTGGACACCGACCCGCTGGTGGTGTCCGCCGGCACCGCCTCTGCCGCCGGTCTGACGTTCGACGTCGACCGGCCCTCCGAGGTCGGCGCCGACCGCATCGTGAACGCGGTGGCGGCCCTGCACCGCTTCGGCGCCCCCGTCGTGGTCGTCGACCTCGGCACGGCCACGAAGCTGGAGGCCGTCGGCCCCGGCGGCGTCTACCTGGGCGGCCCCATCGCGCCCGGCATCGTCACGGCGGCCGACGCCCTGGTGGAGCGCGCCGCCCGTCTCTTCCGCGTGGAGCTGGCCGCCCCCGCCCGCACGATCGGCCGCAACACCGTCGAGGCGATGCAGGCGGGCATCGTCTATGGCAGCGCCGGCCTGGTGGACGCCCTCATCGACCGCGTGCGGGCCGAGCTCGGCGGCCTGCCGCCCGTCGTGGCGACCGGCGGCCTCGCCGCCCTGGTGGCGCCCCACAGCCGCACGATCGACGCGGACAAGGTCGACCCGCTGCTGACGCTGGAGGGCCTGCGCCGCATCGCGGCCTGCGCGCTCCCGCGCCACAACCTGCCAGCCGGCTGAGGGAGAGGATCCGGCCCGCGTGGCCCGAATACAGCGCATCGAATGCATTTGCGCGGATCCGGCCCCGAAATTCACGATACCGCGGGAGGGGAAGCCGCGATGGTGCGGATGCAGGTCCTCAGTGTCGGCCAGGTTCAGGGCAGCCACGAGCACCTGCTGATCCTGCGCGAGGCCGACGGCCAGCGCCTCCTGCCCATGACCATCGGCGTCTTCGAGGCCACGGCCATCGCCGTCGCCGCGGAGGGAATCCAGGTTCAGCGGCCCATGACCCACGACCTGCTGGCCACGGTCATCGCGCGCCTGCAGGGCAGCCTGACGCGCGTCGTGATCCACGACCTGCGCGAGGACACGTTCATCTGCCAGCTGGAGATCGGCACCGAGCGCGGCGTGATCGAGGTCGACTGCCGCAGCACGGATGCCGTGGCCCTCGCCCTGCGGGTGGAGGCCCCGATCTTTGCGACCGAGGAGGTTCTCGCCCAGGCGGCGGTCACCCCCGACCGGAGCCACGCCGAGGAATAGTGTTGACTGCATCCCGCAGACCTGCCGCCATCCGTGGCTCCAGGCGGCGGCGCGTATGCGCCGCCGCGACCAAATCCTCTTCATTTTGCCGCGTGCGCGCGGGGGAGACCCGCGCTTACCAGGGCAGCGGCGCGGCTATACCTCGATGCTCTCCCCGGGTTTGACGACCTTACGACCTTGGCCGAGACGCCCGCCTGCGCGCAGTGGCGGCAGAACGCCTCCGCGTCCGCCTCGATGAGCGGAAACGTGTTGTAGCGCGTCGGCACGACCCGCCGCGGCTGGATCCAGCGCGCGGCCGTCACGGCGTCGTCCGCGTCCATGGTGAAATTGCCGCCGATGGGCAGCAGCGCGAGGTCGACCGGCCCCCAGAGCTTGTGCAGAAGCTTCAGGTCGCTGTAAAGGGCCGTGTCGCCGGCATGGAAGATGCGCTTGCCGCCGGTCTCGATCAGAAAGCCGCAGGGGAAGCCGCCGGCGATGCCGGAGCCGTGGAAGGCGACGTTCATGCGCACCTTACCGAACGGGAACTTGAACGTCCCGCCGACGTGCATCGGGTGGCAGCGCACCCCGCGCTCGCCCATCTGGCCGGCGATCTCGTTCGTCGTGATGACCTGGGCGTCGCTCTGCTTCGCGATGGTCTCGGTGTCGGCGATGTGATCGTCGTGGGCGTGCGTGAGGAGCAGGTAGTTGCAGCGGATGTCCTGGGCCCTCTGGGCCGCGAGCGGGTTGCCGGTCAGCCAGGGGTCGATGGCGAGCTTGTCGCTGCCCGTGTCGATCAGCCAGCCGTACTGCCCCAGAAACGTCGCCTTCACGTCATGTCATCAGCCTCCCCAGGCATTCTGACCCGCCACCCACATACAGGTGGATCGCTGCGCCGCCCATTGACAGGTGCTGGTGCGGGCGGGCATCAGCCTCCCCAGGCATTGTGACCCGCCACCCACATATAGGTGGATCGCTGCGCCGCCCATTGACAGGTGCTGGTGCGGGCGGGCATAATGACTTTCCGCAATGCGCGAGCGGGCCTGGCGCCCGCCCGACACTCGGCCCGGGGCAAGGGGCGACCGCTGGATGGCAGAGCGCGAGCGCGAGGTGCTGCTCACCGCCGACGGACTGCACAAGCTCGAGGACGAGCTGGAGCTTCTCAAGACCGTCCGCCGACGCGAGGTGGCGGAGCGGATCAAGGTCGCGCGCGAGTTCGGCGACCTCTCGGAGAACTCCGAGTACGAGGAGGCCAAGAACGAGCAGGCCTTCGTCGAGGGGCGCATCCTGACGCTGGAGAAGACGCTGCGCAGCGCGCGCATCGTCAGCGAGGCCGAGGTGGACCCGCACCGCGTCAACATCGGCAGCAGCGTGACGCTGCGCGACTTGGAGACGCGCGAGATATTCGAGTACACGATCGTCGGCAGCAGCGAGGCCGATCCAGCCCAGAACCGCATCTCGTACCAGAGCCCCGTGGGCCAGGCGGTCTTCGGCCAGGCGACGGGTAGCACCGTCGAGGTGCGCCTGCCCGCCGGAGTGGCCCGGTATGAGATCCTCGCCGTCGCGAGGTAGGCGATGACGCCGGCGGGCGGGGGCCCCGAGTCCGAGCTGGAGGCGCGCCGCGCCAAGCTCGGCCGGCTGCGCGCCGCGGGGATCGATCCGTTCGGCGCGCGCTTTGCGCAGGACGACCACGCCGCGGAGCTCGTGCGCGACTTCGAGGGGCGGTCGGGCCAGGTCGTGCGCGTGGCCGGCCGGGTGATGACCGTGCGCGTGCACGGCCGCGCCGCCTTCGCCGACCTGCAGGATGCCTCGGGCACCATTCAGATCTACGCGCGCGTGGACAAGCTGGGGGAAGGCCCGTTCGCGGGCTTCACCGAGCTCGACCGCGGCGACCACATCGGCGTGGAGGGCGTGCTCATGCGCACGCGCCGCGGCGAGGTGAGCGTGGAGGCCGGGCGATGGACCATGCTGGCCAAGGGCCTGCGCCCGCTGCCCGAGAAGTGGCATGGCCTGCGCGACGTCGAGCTGCGGTACCGGCACCGGTACGTCGATCTGGTGGTGAACGCCGACGTCCGGGCGGCTTTCACCACCAGGGCCCGCATCGTGACTGCCCTGCGCCGCTTTCTGGACGAT
>JAJYVM010000518.1 GCA_021792015.1 Bacillota bacterium
GCCGTCCAAAAAGGGCAGCAGGTCGCGTACGCCGCCGGCCGTTCCGCGGGGGTTGGGCTCGGCCGCGTACCGCACCCGCAGGTGCCAGCGCGACCCGTCGCCGACGGCCTCCCGCAGCCGCTCGCCGAGGTAGCCCGTGGTGATGGCGACCTCGTCGACGCCCCAGCCGCGCAGCCGCTCGAGCAGGTAGAACATCAGCGGCTTGCCGGCCACGGGCACCAGGGGCTTGGGCCGGTCCTGGGTGAGGGGCCGCAGGCGCTCGCCGCGCCCGCCCGCGATGATGACCGCCTTCACAGCGCTTCCCCCTCTCCGGAGCCCGCGGCGGGCGCGATCTCCACCATGTTGGTGTAGAAGGTCGCCCCGCCGCCAAGGTCGCTCGGCCGCTGCGATGTGGTGCGGTTGATGTTGGCCCCGCCGGGCGACAGCCGGTTCCAGTGCGTGCTGCGGGTGATCACGGTGCCGCGCGGGGCCCTGTCGCTGACCTTCGCCTGCAGCAGGCACTCCCCGCGGTCATTCCACACCCGCACGGCCATATTGTCCACGATGCCGCGTGGTGCGGCATCGTCCGGATGGACCAGCAGCGCCGGCCCGCCCTCGCGGCGCCGCAGCACCTCCAGGTTTCCGAACGTGGAGTTCAGAAAGCGGCCCGACTTGGGCGAGAGGCACGCGAGCGGGTAGGATCCCCCCGGGCCCTCCGCGGGCGGCACGTAGTCGGGCAGGGGGTCCAGGCCGCGCGCCGCGAGCTCGTCCGACCAGATCTCGACCTTCCCGCTCGGGGTGCGGAAGCCCCCCTCGGCGAAGGGGGCGTGGTCGGTGGGCACATCCAGCCGGACAGGGCCCTCCGCCCGCAGCCGCTCGAGGGTGATGCCCGGCATCTTGCCGAGCGCCTGCCGCACCAGGTCCTCGTCGCTGTCGCGGAAGCAGGGCTCGTCAAAGCCCATGGCCGCGGCCAGCCGCCGGAAGATCTCGGCATTGGGCAGGCTCTCGCCGAGCGGCGGGATCGCGGGCTCGTTCAGCCCCACGTACAGGTGCCAGTACGAGGTGTGGAGGTCGAGGTGCTCGGCCTGCGTGGTGGCCGGCAGGACGATGTCCGCGTAGTCGCAGGTGTCGGTCATGACCTGGTCGATCACGACCGTGAAGAGATCCTCCCGGGCAAGGCCCCGGGCCACGGCGCCGCCGTCTGGGGCCACGGCCGCCGGGTTGCTGTTCCAGACCACCATGGCCTTGACCGGGGGATCCTGGACCTCGAGCAGCGCGTCGCCCAGCTGGATCATGTTGATGGCCCGCGGCCGCCGCCCGCCCAGCAGGTCGGGGCGGGCCAGGGCGGCGTGGTCGACGGGGAAGGCGCCGCTGTTGGAGAGCAGAAGGCCCCCGCCCGGGTGGCGCCAGGCCCCGACGATGGCGGGGAGCGTGGCGATCGCCCGGTACGTGGTGCCGCTGTTGGAGTGGCGCTGCGGGCCGTAGCCGAGGCGGATGAGCGATGGCTGGGTGGATCCGTAGAGGCGCGCAAGCGCCGACACGTCC
Organism: Bacillota bacterium; assembly: GCA_021792015.1. Taxonomy (GTDB): domain Bacteria; phylum Bacillota; class Sulfobacillia; order RBS10-35; family JAJYVM01; genus JAJYVM01. The sequence goes on from JAJYVM010000518.1 coordinate 1,525, forward strand.
GCGGCCTGCATGCCCGTGACCGCCGCCACGCGGTCGGCCGGCCACTGGTCCAGCCGCGGCTGCAGCCTGTCCCAGCCCTGCACGTGGCGGGCCACGTAGTCCTCGTCCACCATGCCCTCATCGCGCAGCACGCGCATCATGCCCAGGGCCAGGGCGGCGTCCGTGCCGGGGGCGATCCGGAGGAACCAGTCGGCGCGGTCGGCTGATTCGTGGCGGAAGGGGTCGATGCAGACCACGCGCGCGCCGGCGCGGCGGGCCTCCTCCAGGAGCGGGGCCTGGTGGATGTTCGTGGCCAGGGCGTTCAGGCCCCAGACGATCACGAGCTGGTTGCGGGCCGTCTGCATGGGGTCGGGGCCGATGCGCGTGCCAAGCGTCAGGCGGAAGGCCTCGACGGCGGCGCCCGTGCAGATGGTGCGCAGGAGGCGGCTGGCGCCCAGGCGGTGGAAGAAGCGCAGGTCCATGCTGCCGCTGTTGACCAGGCCCATGGTGCCCGCGTAGCTGTACGGCAGGATGGCCTCGGGGCCGTGGGCGGCGATCACGGCCTGCAGGCGCGACGCGATCTCGGCGATCGCCTCGTCCCAGCCGATGCGGGTGAAGCGGCCCTCGCCCTTATTGCCCACCCGCCGGCGCGGGTGGAGGACGCGGTCGGCGCCGTGGATCCGGGCCGGGTACTGGCGCACCTTGTTGCAGATGAAGCCCCGGGTGACGGGGTGGTCGGGGTCGCCCTCGACCTTGATCACGGTGTCCCCCCGGGTGGTCACGCGCAGGCCGCAGGTGTCCCAGCAGTCGTGCGGGCAGACGCCGCGGTGTGTGCGCAGGGGCTCGGCGGTCACCGGATCATCCCCTGACCTCAATGGTAAGCGCGGGTGATCCCGCGCGCACGCGACTTAATCGTACGGGCAGCGGAAGAGCGGGGCAATAGGGGAGGGGAGACCGGTCCGCGGGCCGAACCACGGGGGGCTGGGGGTGGGGCCGGTGCTGGAGGATCTGCGGCAGGCCGTCGAGGCGGCGCCATCGCTCGAGGCCGCGCTCACGGCCTGCGTCGAGGGGCTGCGGCGGGAGCTGCCGCACTTCAACTGGGTGGGGGCCTACATGGTCCAGGCGGGTCCCTCCCGCGTGGACGCGAGGTCGAT
>JAJYVM010000519.1 GCA_021792015.1 Bacillota bacterium
ACGGTGTCGATGGCGGCGGCCGGGTCGTCGCGGGCAATGTACCGCTCGAACTCGTCCAGGTCAGCGAGCGCGAGGGTCGTCAGTACGAGCCGCACGCTTGGCCTCCCACGCGGCTCGGACCGCTTCGATGTCGACCAGATCACCGCGATCGGCGGCCGCGATCCCGTCGATGATTGCCTGGACCTGCCAGCGCTGCACTTCGACGTACTCGGAGATGGCCTGCGACGCCAGGTAGCCGAGGGACCGGTCAGTCGCCTCCGCCAGGGCGTCGAGACCTTCCTTCACCTCGACCGGCAGGCGGATTGTCAGCGTCACACTCTTCGCCATCCGTTCACCTCCATGGCGAGTGCACCTGAGCACAGTATAAGCAGGTGGCCCACAGAACGACCATCCTCGACGGCCCGACCGCTTTGTCGGAGGCGCGATTTCCCGGCACCGCCACCGGGATATCCCGCGACCCCACCCCTGGCGTCTGCACCTACCCGGGTGCCCCGCCCGGCCTGGATCCGGAGACGGTGGCATGCCCGTCCCGGTGGGCGAGTGCCGCCTGGGTCCTGGCGATGAGCCGCTGATCCGGGGGGCGATGGTCACGCCAGGGTACTGGCGTCGGCCGCCCGCGACCGAGGACGGCTGGCTGCGCACGGGGGATGTGGCCGCGATCCGCGGCAGCCGCATCGCATGGGCGACCGCATCAAGGACATGATCAACCGCGGCGGCGAAAAGGTGTATTGCCTGGAGGTCGAGGACGCGCTCTGCAGCCACCCGGGCGTGCTGGAGGCGGCTGTGGTCGGGATCCCCGACCGGGTCCACGGGGAGCGCGTGGCGGCGTTTGTGGTGCCGCGCGCCCGCGCGGCACCTGAGCCCGACGACCTGCGCAGCCATGTGGCCCAGCGCCTTGCCCGCTACAAGGGTGGGAGGACGCGAGCGAAGCGAAGCTGGGTGGAGCCACGCCCGGATGGACGAGGCGGCGAGAACGGAGCGGAGCAGCCTCCTCCCCGAGCTGCCGCGCAGCGCCAGCGGCAGGGTCGACAAGGGCCGCCTGCGCGGATTGCGCTCGTGCCTGGCCCGGCCCGCAGGCGGTGCCGCATCAGCGCATGCTCGGCGGCCGCGCTGCTCCGGGGAACGAAGCCGGCGATGCTCACGGCTTGCGGCGGTCCCCCATCCCGCGGTGCCGCGACGCCCCGTCCGGTTCGGCGCCTTTGGCTGGCCTCGCCTCAGGGCCGACGCGCTCCGCGCCTTCCACGCCGCGTAGGCTGCTCTGCTCTCCGCGCGCCAGGGGGCTGGCGAACCGGGCGAGGAGGGCACGGACCCGGCTGACGCTGCCGGCGAACGGCAGGGCCAGCGGGAGCTCCTCCGTGTCCTCCAGGTAGCCGCCGACCTGAACGGGCACCAGCGGCGACTTTTGCAGCGCCAGGCGCTGGCTCGGGTAGACGCTGTGATTGCCGATGATGATGAACGCCGGGATCGCCGCCGCCATGAAGTACGCGGACGGTCCGACGCCGAAGAGCTCCACGCCCAGCATGATGGCGGCCAGGGGCGCGTTCGCACCGGCCGCTGTCACGGCCACCATGCCAGCTTCGGCGCCAAGGGCCGACGGCAGGCCGAGCGGGCCGGCGGCCACGGCGCCGAACGTCGCCCCGACCACGAAGAGCGGGGTGATGATGCCCCCGCTCATGCCCGCGCCGAGGGTCACCGAGACAAAGACGATCTTCCAGAGAAAGGCGTCGCCCGCCACCGCCTGGCCTCCCAGGGCGTGGTAAAGGAGCGGCAGCGAGAGGTTCATGTACGAGCGGCCGGCGAGGAGCACGAATGCGAACAGGACGACGCCGGCGGCCGTCGGAAACAGCGGCGGCCAGATGTGGCGGCGCCGCTTCAATCCGGCGGTGAAGCGATTGATGCCGTAGAGCAACTGGACGAACAACAGACCGACCAGGCCGGCGAGCACGCCCAGGACCACGAAGCGTATGAAGAGCGGCAGCGACAGCGGCAGCGACCAGGCGAACGTCGGGTAGGGCCAGGTCAGTCCCAGGGCGTGCGCGGTCCAGTAGGCCACGAAGGCCGAGGCGAAGGACGGCACCAGCATCTCGTACATGATCTCGCCGATGGCGAGGACCTCGATCCCCAACACGGCGCCGGCGATGGGTGTGCCGAACACGGCCGCGAAGCCGGCCCCGATGCCGCAAATCACGATCTTCTTCCGGTAGGCCGGGGAAAAGTGCAGCAGGTCGGCGAGGGCCGAAGCGATGCTGGCGCCGATCTGGGCCGATGGTCCCTCCTTGCCGGCCGATCCGCCCGCCGCCATGGTTGCCACCGATGCCAGCGCCTTGATCGGCGCCACTTTCCAATCGATGCGTCCGGAGCGGCGGTGCACGGCGCGGATGACGGCCTCGGTGCCATGGCCGGCCGCATCGGGCGCGCCGTAGTGAATGGCAAGGCCGGCGACCAGTCCGCCCAGCGGCAGCACGAGCGCGAACCAGGCGGTTGGCCAGCGGCTCGTAACGTCGATCGAGCCGAGCAGCAGCCTGAGAAAGAATGTGACGGCCACCCCGACCAAGGCGCCGACCCCAGATCCGAGCAGGAGCCACTCGACCAGCGTCACGCTCATCAGAAGCGGCTCCGCCAGCTTCCGCAGGATGGGCTGCAAGG
>JAJYVM010000520.1 GCA_021792015.1 Bacillota bacterium
GCCCCCCGATGAGATCAAGGCGAGGTCGCCGGACGGCACGCGATGAGCGAGAGTCGGCGAGACGGCCGCCGACGCGGCTGGAAGATCGTTCCGCGACGGCGGTTGCAACGACGGCGCGTGGGGGCCCGCGGGAAGCGGTGGGCGGGGAAGCGGTGGGCGGGACAGCCGCCGACGCGGCTGATCGTTCTGGTTTGGCGACGCGGAATCGTTCTGCGACGGCGGTCGCAACGGCGACAGGGTGGGCGCGCGGGACGGCCGGCGGTGCAACTGGCTGGCGCCTCCAACGCCGCATGTGACGGCGACGCGAGCGGGCGGGACGACCGGTGGCGCGGGCGCGAGGGTGAGGTGGGCGATCAGGCGGAGTGGTGTCCGGAGGTCGGAACACGACGCACGGTGGGACGCCCCTCGACTCGGTCGCGCCGCGATTTGCGGCGGGCGCCGCGTTGGCGGGAGGTCTGGCGGCCAGGGGGCCGCCGCGACCCGAACACGCGACGCCAGTGCAGAGCGAGCGCGAGAGCGCAGCTGCCACATCTGGCGCCGCGCGGCCCTTTCGCCTCGGCTCTCCCTACATCGGCAAGGGCGGATCGGCGGGGGTGTCCGCCGCTACGTCGGCATGCGCCGGCCCTTGCCCGATGCCGAGCGCAGCGGGCGTGCGCGACCAGGTCGGGAGGGTCGCCGTCGCGGGCGACGGGACAGCCAGCCCGGCCACCACCGCGTCGCTGAGCGTCTCCCACGGCGTCAGCCGGCGCCCGACCATCACCCCGGTGATCCGGCCGTCGACCAGCGACATGACAAGGTCGGCGCGCCGCCACCCGGGGACGCGCCTGCCGTCCGGCCGGCGCGGCTGCATGCGACGCAGCGTGGACAGGCGACAGATGCATCCACCCATGCTGCAGGCATATGCGCCGCGCGGGCCGGACATGCGGCAGCGGGACCGCGTGCGGGCAAACTTGCCCGCGAGCTCAGTGCTTTCAGCGGAAGGGGACGAGGACATGCGCCTCGGCCAGCCGCCGCGCGTTCGGGCCGGGTGGGCCAACCATGGGGGCGACGGCGGGGAGCCAGCCACCGCCGGGGCGGGCGACGAAGGCCGAGTCCCCGGACGGGCGCGTCAGCGGACCCGTCCCGGCCACGACCACGGCCCGCGCGTTGGCGCCGTCTGCTGTGGCCGCGGGTGGCCACGCCGCCAGCACCGCGGCAGGCTCGACGGGCGCACCCTCGGTCGCGGGCGGCTCGGTCGCCGGCCCCGGAAGCGGTGGCGTCGCCCGCCCAGGCCAGCGCATCGCCGCGGAGGGTCCGGGCGAGCCGTCGCCGGCGGGCGCCGAAGCCACGCGACTTGCGGCGAAGGGACCGCCGCGCTGGGCCAGCCCGGGCTCCGGGGCCCGGAAGGGAACCCCGCCGGATGTGCCGCGCGGTGGGACGGCGCGGAAGGGGTGCGCGAGCCCCTGAGCGGCGCCGGGCGGGAGGGGCGGCGCCATCATCGTCACGGTCGGGCGGATCACGACCGACGGCACGGGCAGCCGAGGCCGCGGCGACGGCGCGGACACGGCAGGCGCAGTGGGACCGGGGGCCGGAGGCGCGCCTCCGGCTGCGTCACGGACAGGCTCGGGGGTCGAACCCTGGTCACCGTCGCTGGCGGGCTGCCGCGGCGCGGCCGGCCCCGAGGCCGACGGCGACGCGAGCGCTGCGGCCGGTGGCTCCGAAGGTGGCGCCGGCTGGAACTCCGGCTCCGGCGGCTCCGGAGCAGGCTGCCCCGCCGGCGCGGTCTCCGGTGCCGGCGCCATATCGGCCGCCGGCCCCGGTTCGGGCACCGCCTCGTCGTCCGCGGACGTGGACGGCTGCCCTGGCTGCGCGCGCGCCGGCGTCCGGGCGGCTGCCGCACCCGTCGGCGCCGGTCGTGTCGCAGGCGCACCGGCCGCCTCGACAGCCGCCTGCGATGATTTCGTCGCAGCTACGGGCCCGGGGTCACGGCCGCCCGCCGGGTCCTGGCCGCTTCCCGCGTCTTCATCCCCCACCGGCGTCCAGCGGGCACGGTCCTGCGCCGCCGTATGCGGTCGTGGGTCCCCTGCCCGGCCCGCTTCGGCCGCTGTGCGGTCCCCGTTGCCGTGCGGCTGCGGATTTGGCACGTCTTCCCCTCGCTTGCGGCGGATTCCGAACGGACCAAAGCCGGGTGGCAGCACCGGCGCGCTCGGTGGCGACGCCAGCCTCTCCACGTGCGCAAGACCGCCAGGGTCAGCCGCCGCGGACGGCCGCTGCCCGGCCACCGCGTGCTCCGCGCGCCGGGATGCCACTTCGACGGGCGCCTGCGCATCAGGCACGCCGGACGGCTCGCCGCCCTGCGGTCCGCCATCCTGCTCCGCGCCGGCATCGGCCGACGGGCCATCCTGACCTGCGACGGCATCGGCGAACCCGGCGTCATCTTGATCCGCGACGGCATCGGCGAACGCGGCGTCATCCTGACCTGCGCCGGCACCGGCGAACGCGGCGTCGTCTTGGTCCGCGGCCGCAACGACGAACGGTCCCTCATCTTGGTCCGCGGCCGTAACGGCGACCGAGCCGACCTTCGCGTCGATGTCCGCGCGGTCATGGGCGTATGGGGCTTCATCGGCGTCCTCGTCCACCCCGTCGCCCCCGTGCG
>JAJYVM010000038.1 GCA_021792015.1 Bacillota bacterium
CCCCTTGATGTACTGCAGCACGCAGACGCGCAGGCCGCCGCCCACGGCGCGCATGGCCATGCCCAGGGCGGCCGTCGTCTTGCCCTTGCCGTCGCCCGTGTTCACGATGACCAGCCCGCGGCCGGGCTGCGAATCGGGTGTCGGCTCAGCCGAAGCCGAAGCCGCTTCCTCAGAAGATTCCCCAGCTGATTTCTCACGTGATTCCATGACAGCGCCCCCCTTTGATCCTCCACGGCTCCCGGGCCGGCGCCGCGGCGCCGGCCCTTCCCGGCCGGCCCCGGACAGCGGGCCGGCGCGGCTCGCCGGGGTCAGAATGGCGGCACCGCGCCGGTTCGCGCCCGCGGCGGCGCAGGGCACCCGTCCGCGACGAAGGACGAATCTGCCTCGGCGCGGCCGCGTCCCCGCTCACCCCAGGCCGCCCATCAGCCGCGTCACGTGGGCCACGGTGCCGAAGTAGTCCTCGACGAACACGTTCTCGTCCGGGGCGTGCACGTGGGCGCCGGCGTGGCCGCAGCCCATGCCGGACACGCAGTCGAGGCCAAGCTCCTCCTTGAAGAGGAACATCGGGCCCGTGCCGGCGCCGCGCGGCTGCAGGCGGACGTCGTCGCCGTACGTGGCGCGGGCCGCCGCCAGGGCGGCCTGGGCCAGGGTGCCGTCCACGGGCGACTGCGACGGGTTCTCGGCGCTCAGCACCTCCATCTCGACGTCGCGGAAGCCGGCGGCGTCGAGATGGACGCGGATCTTGGCGGCGATGTCGGTCGCGCGCTGGTCCGGCACCAGGCGGCAGTCGATCTTGGCCCGGGCCACCTTCGGCAGCACCGTCTTGGTGCCCGGCCCGCCGTAGCCGGAGGTCAGGCCGCAGATGGTGCAGGTCGGCTGGTAGAGCAGCTTGGTGGCGAGCTCCAGGCCCGTGAGGTCGTTGATGAAGGCCGGGATGCCCCAGTTGGCCTTCATCCGCTCCTCGTCGAGCGGGTTGCCGCGCAGCAGGGCGAGCTCCGTGGCGGTGGGCGCCTTGACGGCGTCGTAAAAGCCCTCCACCAGGCAGCGGTCGGCGCCCACGTCCTTCAGGGCGTGCAGGGCCTGCACCAGGCGCCAGGCCGGGTTCGGCACGATGGCCGCCTGGCTGCTGTGGATGTCCTGGTTGGCGGCGCGGGAGGTCAGCTCCACGTAGCAGATGCCCTTGACGCCGCAACTGATGGCGGGCCGGCCGCGCGCGTCCCTGCCGCCGCTCTCCCAGACCACGCCGACGGCGCCCTTCAGCCGCTCGCCGTAGCGGTGCGTGAACTCCTCGAGGTGGGGGCTGCCGATCTCCTCCTCCCCCTCGAACACGAAACGCAGGTTGCAGGGCAGGCGGCCCGCCCCCCGCAGCCAGCTCTCCGTGGCCTGCAGGCGGGTCAGCAGGTTGCCCTTGTTGTCGGCCACGCCGCGGGCGTAGATGCGCCCGTCGCGGATCTCGGCGCCGAAGGGCGGCGCCGTCCACTCATCCAGCGGCTCCGGCGGCTGCACATCGTAGTGGTTGTAGAAGACCAGGGTGCGCGGCGCGCCGGCGTCGATCTCGCCGTAGACCACCGGGTGGCCCGAGGTCGGGCAGACCTCGACGCTGGCGCCGAGGCTCCGCAGGCGGGAAGCCACGAGGCCCGCCATCTCCACCATGCCGACCCCCTGGGCGGCGATGCTCGGCTGGCGCAGAAAGCCCTGCAGCTCCCCAAGAAAGACGTCGCGGTGCGACTCGAGGTAAGCGAGCGCGGTATCCGTGGCGATGACGACCGACCTCCCTTGAATGCCTCCGGCATGGCCTTGCATGCGGCCGGCATGGCCTCCGCCCTCCCTGGCGCCGGATGCTACGGGGTTCGGTGCGTGGCGCCCCCCTCCTCCAGCAGCCGGTAGACCGCCCCGACGTCGAGGTGGCGGCGGAGGGCGGCGGCCAGGGCATCCAGCGCCGCGTCGACCGCCGACGGCCCGGGCCCGGCATCCGCCAGGGGCGGTAGCCCGCGCCGCGCCCGCAGCCGGTTGACCCAGCGCAGCCGGAAGCCGTCGTTGTCGAAGAGCCCGTGCAGGTAGCTGCCGCTGACCCGCCCGCCGGGATCGGCCGCCGAGCCCACCCCGTCCAGCCAGGCCACCGCCCCCGGCCCGAGCCGCGTGTCGCCGGCGTGGATCTCATACCCGTGCAGGCGCTCGCCCGTGGTGCGCTCCACGGCCTCCGCGGGCTGGGCGCGCTTTTGCGGTGCGAAGACGGTGGCCACGTCCAGCAGCCCGAGGCCGGGCGCGGAGGCCGGCCGGCCGCCGTCGACGCCGAGGGGGTCGTCGATCCGCGTGCCGAGCATCTGATAGCCGCCACAGAGGCCGATGATCGCCTGGACGCGGCCCAGGGCCGCGTCCCAATGGCGCTGCCGCAGCCACGCGAGGTCGGCCAGGGTGTTCTTGGACCCTGGCAGGACCACCGCGTCCGGCTGGCCCAGGTCCGAAGGCTCCCGCACGAAGCGGACGCCCACCCCGGGCGTCCGGGCCAGGGCGTCGAAGTCGGTGAAGTTGGCGATGCGCGGAACCGCGACGACAGCGACCTCAATTTCGGCACCGTCCCCGTGCCTCGGCTGGGCCGATTCGACCGCCACCCCGTCCTCCTCGGGCAGGCGGAGATCCAGATAGGGCAGGACCCCCAGGACCGGCACGCCGGTGCGGTCCTCCAGGAAGCGGACGCCGTCGGTGAACAGGGCGGGATCGCCCCGGAAGCGGTTGACGACGATGCCCTTCACGCGCGCGCGCTCGTGCGGCGGCAGCAGGTCGAGTGTCCCGATGATCGCGGCGAAGACCCCGCCGCGGTCGATGTCGGCGACGAGGATCACGGCCGCGTCGGCCAGCTCCGCCACGGCCATGTTCGCGATGTCGCGGTCCTTCAGGTTCATCTCCACCGGGCTGCCGGCGCCCTCGATCACCACGACGTCGTGCTCGGCGGCGAGCCGGCCGTAGGCAGCCTCGACCGCCAGCCAGGCCTGCGCCCGCACGTCGCGGTAGTAGGCGGCGGCCGCGAAGAGCCCTGCCGGGCGGCCATTCAGGATCACCTGCGAGCCCGCCTCGCCGGTCGGCTTCAGCAGCACCGGGTTCATGTCGGCCGCCGGCAGCAGCCCGCACGCTTGCGCCTGCAGGGCCTGAGCCCGGCCGATCTCCCCGCCGCCGGGCAAAGCCGCCGCGTTGTTGCTCATGTTCTGGGCCTTGAAGGGCGCCACGCGCCAGCCGTCCTGGCGCAGCAGGCGGCAGAGGCCGGCGGCCAGCCACGACTTGCCCACGAAGGAGGCGCTGCCCTGCACCATCAGCGCCCGGGCCATGCCACCAACCCCTCCGCCAGGTCCGGCGCGGCCGCCAGGTGCACATGGAGGTAGCCCGCGACGATCCGGCCGTCGGCGAAGCCGTCCGGCCGGCCCGCCATCCGCCACGCCGGCCGCGCCGGGTCCAGGCCCTCGGCCCGCGAGTGGTGGAACTCGTGGCCGCGGACCGTCTGCCGCACCAGGGGGTTGCCAGGGCCGGGCTCGGCCTCGCGGTACCCGAAGCCGGCCAGCCGCTCCGTCATGAAGGTCTCGCCGGGGATCAGGCAGGCAAGGGGATACCGCCTTCCCCCCAGGTCGGTCCCGGCCTGGGCGAGGTAGATGAGGCCGCCGCACTCCGCGTAGATCGGCCCGCGGAAGGCGCGGACGGCCTCCAGGGCGGGCGTGTTGGCGGCCAGCTGCTCGTAGAAGACCTCCGGGAAGCCGCCGCCGAAGTACATCGCATCCGCCTCGGGCGGGACCTCGCGCAGCGGGCTCCAGAAGCGGAGCTCGGCACCACGGTGCCGGAGCAGGTCGAGGCCGTCCTCGTAGTAGAAGTGGAGCGCCTCGTCGCGGGCGACGGCGATGCGCGCCCGCGTGGGCTGCGCCGGGCCGGCGAAGAGCGCGGCCTGCGGAACCTGCATCGGCGGCGCGGCGCGCGCCGCCGCCAACAGGGCATCCCAGTCCAGCAGCGGCGCGATCCAGTCGGCCAGGGCGTCCACCCAGGCCCCGCCGACCTCCGGCGCCGGCACCAGCCCGAGATGGCGCTCCGGGGCGGTGATCCGGCCATCGCGGGGCAGCATCCCCCAAATGGGCTGCCGCATGCCGGCCCGGATGGCGTCGCCGTGTGCTTGCCCCGCCACGCGGTTGACCACCACACCCGCGACGTGGACAGCCGGATCGTAGGTCGCAAAGCCCCACGCCGTGGCCGCGACGCTCCCGGAGGCGGCGCCCGCATCCACGACGAGCAGCACCGGAGCCTGGAATTCGCGCGCCAGCTCCGCGGCGCTGCCTGCGCCGCCAGCGCCGGCGCGCCCATCGAAGAGGCCCATGACCCCCTCGATGACGGCGATGTCGGCCGGCTGGCGGCAGAAGAGCTCGCGGCACGCGGCGAGCCCCAGCATCCAGCCGTCCAGGTTGCGGCCGGGCCGGCCGCTGGCCAGGGTATGAAAGCCGGGGTCGATGAAGTCGGGGCCGGCCTTCCACCCCTGCACGCGCAGGCCGCGCCGGCGCAGGTGCGCCATCACCGCCACGGCCACCGTCGTCTTGCCGGCGCCGGAGGCGGGGGCCGCGATCACGATGCGCGGGATGTCCATGGTGGTCCCCTCCTCCGCACTGCCGCACTGCGCGCGTCACGGCGCGGTCACGGGCAACGCTACCCGCTCCGCGCTGGCGGCTGCTGACGTCTCGGCGGCCCAACCGCTGGAGGCATTGTGCACCGGCGCGCGCTGGCGCACCAGCCGCTCGCCGGGCGCCCGCCGCGGGTCCCGCCCGGGCCTGCGCCCGGCCGGCCGCGCGGCTGCCGCGATGGGAGGGCTTGGCCTGCGACGGGGGGCTCGGCGGGGCCGCACGGAACCGCTTCCGCCCGTGGTTGCCGACCGGGGCCGGTGTTCCGTTCCGGATCGGCACCCGCTTCGGCTTACGCAGGGGCCCGCGGGCTTGCCGGGCTATCCTTGGCCACCTCACCGCTGCCCCCCCGCCGGCGCCCGGCGGCTCAGTGCAGCGGCTCGCGCCCCTGGGCCACCTGCAGCTTGCACCAGGCGAAGACGGCGTCGTAGGCCGGCAGCGCCGCGTCGATCTTCTCGTGATCCCGCTCGCCGTACGTCTGGCCGAAGCCCAGCGCCATGGCCCGCATGCCACCGGCCTCCGGCTCGACGCCGCTGTCGGCGAAGTGGTCGGCGTCGTGGACGATGCTGGCCATCAGGACCATGGCCGGGTCGGAGGTGAGGTTATGGTGCGCCGCCAGCTGCTCGAAGCTGGTCAGGGTGTCGGTGCCGCCAAGCGGCGCCCCCTTGGCGTGGTAGGCGGTCGCCCCCTCGCGCTCGGCCGTCGCCAGCAGTTGCTCGACCGGAACGAAGAGCAGTTCCGCCTGGGGGTCGATGAACCGCTTGATCAGCCAGGCGCTGGCGATGCGGTCGATCAGGGCGTTCTTGCGCGTCACCCACTTCAAGGGCAGACACCTCCACCGGTTGCATCAGGAATTGGGCGCAAGCTCACCGAGCAACGCCGCGAACTCGCACCACAACTTATCGAACGATGGACAAGCACTTCGGGCTGAGGCCAAGTCAAACAGAGCTGAAAATGCGGGCTGATCAACGGTTTCAGAATAATAGCGCCCCGAGTCGAGTTGGGATTGAAGGGATTCCTTCGCCCCACTGACGGCCTCCGGGTCGGGGGGGCTGGGCCACATCACTGCGAACCCCTCTGTGGCCACGCAGACTGGTCAGGGCTCCAAGAAACCACGCCTCATATTCGTGGTGCGCAAGCACGACCGCCATTCCGGCTGACAAACCCAGTCTTTTCCTCATTGCCAACCACAGGGATCCGAAGGTGGCCGGGCAGTCGTTGTCCGAGTCGAGGACCAAGAGCACACAACCGGTGCCTTCGAGTCTGGTACTTGCCAAACGCACAGCGCGGGCCAACTCCGCAGCTCCGGCGGAGTCGGTCGCGGTCCGAGGCAGCTTCGACCGCGGAATACGCATGGGGCGGCGGACGACAACGTCCGCTCGCCCAAGTTCTGCGGCTATCCTCCGCAGGGGTACGGGCAAGGCGTCGACGTCGGCATGGCCTTCGACGATTGGCTGGATGTGCATGCGTTAGCAGGCAGCTTCAGTCGAGAATGCGGAGCTGCCGCTGCGCATCCCGGCGCACCTTTTCCGCTGGGACCATCTGTCCGAGGCGAAGGATCTCACCAGCGGTGTAAGGTTTGTCGCGAATGGTTTGGCGCATGGCGTCCTCGATCGGACCAATCGTGGTTGCTCCGTCCACTGAGTAGTTGACCACCTGCAGCCGGCGCACGAACGCGCGGTTCACGCTTCCCCCCTCCTGCCTGTCCGTTCGCTCATGACGGGCGTTCTCCTAGCACCAGTCTATGTCTCTTCACGGACGCGGGCCTGCCGCCTGCCCCACGCGCAGGGCGATGCGCCCGTCCTCGGCATCGACCGTCACCGTCTCGCCCTCCGGCAGCTCCCCCTGCAGCAGGCGCAGGGCCAGGGGCTGGATCACCAGGCGCTGCACGGCGCGCCGCAGCGGTCGGGCGCCGTAGGTCGGGTCGAACCCCTCCTCGGCCAGCAGGGTCCGAGCCTGCGGGGTCAGCACCAGGGCGACCCGCCGCGCCGCCAGCCGCCCGCGCAGGTCCTCCAGCTGCATGTCGACGATGCCCTCGACCTGGTCGCGCTGCAGGGGCCGGAAGACCACGATCTCGTCGATGCGGTTGAGGAACTCGGGACGGAAGTGGGCCCGCACGGCGGCCAGGACCCGCGCGCGCACCGACGGCCAGGCCCCGTCGCCCTCGGTGATCTCCTGGCTGCCCAGGTTGCTGGTCATGATCACGATGCTGTGGCGGAAGTCCACGGTCCGGCCCTGGGCGTCCGTCAGGCGCCCGTCGTCCAGCACCTGGAGCAGGGTGTTGGTCACGTCCGGGTGCGCCTTCTCGATCTCGTCCAGCAGCACGACACAGTATGGGCGGCGGCGCACGGCCTCGGTCAGCTGGCCCGCGTCCTCGTAGCCCACGTATCCCGGCGGCGCGCCGAGCAGCCTGGCGACGGTGTGCTTTTCCTGGTACTCGGACATGTCGATGCGCACCATGGCCCGCTCGTGCTCGAACAGGAACTCGGCCAGCGCCCGCGCCGTCTCCGTCTTGCCGACGCCCGTGGGCCCGAGGAACAGGAAGCTGGCCAGGGGCCGCCGCGGGTCGGAGAGCCCGGCCCGGGCCGCGCGCACGGCGTTGGCCACCGTGACCAGCGCGTCGTCCTGCCCCAGCACCCGCCGCCGCAGGGCCGCCTCCATGTCCACCAGGCGCCCGGCCTCCGCCTGCATCAGCCGGCTGGCGGGGATGCCCGTCCACTTGGCGACGACGGCCGCGATGTCGTCCTCGTCGACCTCCTCCTTCAGCAGGAGGTCGCCCGACGCCCGGCGGTCGGCCAGCGCCGCGTCCGCCTGGGCGATGGCGCGCTCCAGCTCGGGGATGTCCCCGTAGCGCAGGCGGCTGGCCCGGTCCAGGTCGTAGGCGCGCTCCGCCCCCTCCAGCTCGTGGCGCTTGCCCTCCAGCTCGCCCTTGAGCCGGCGCAGCTCGGCGATGGCCCCCTTCTGCTGGTCCCAGCGGGCGCGCAGGGCCTGCTCCTGCTCGCGCTGGTCGGCCAGCTCCTTCTCCAGGCGCTGCAGCCGCTGCTGCGAGCCGGGGTCGGTCTCGCGGCGCAGCGCCTCGCGCTCGATCTCCAGCTGCATGGTGCGCCGGCGCCGCTCGTCCAGCTCCGCCGGCAGGCTGTCGATCTCCGTGCGCAGGCGCGCCGCCGCCTCGTCCACCAGGTCGATGGCCTTGTCGGGCAGGAAGCGGTCGGCCAGGTAGCGCTCGGACAGGGTCGCCGCGGCCACCAGCGCCGCGTCCTTGATGCGCACGCCGTGGTGGACCTCGTACCGACCTTTCAGCCCGCGCAGGATGGAGATCGTGTCCTCGACCGAGGGCTCCCCGACCATGATCGGCTGGAAGCGCCGCTCGAGGGCCGCGTCCTTTTCGATGTAGCGGCGGTACTCGTCCAGGGTCGTCGCCCCGATGCAGCGCAGCTCGCCCCTGGCCAGCATGGGCTTGAGCAGGTTGGCGGCATCGGTCGGCGCCCCCTCGGCCCGGCCACTGCCGACCACCGTGTGGATCTCGTCGATGAACAGGATCACCGACCCCGCCGAATCGTGGATCTCCTTCAGGACGGCCTTCAGCCGCTCCTCGAACTCGCCGCGGTACTTGCTCCCCGCCAGCAGCGCCCCCATGTCCAGCTGCCACAGGCGCTTGAGCTTCAGCCCCTCGGGCACGTCGCCGCGCACGATGCGCTGGGCCAGGCCCTCGACGATGGCCGTCTTGCCCACGCCCGGCTCGCCGATCAGCACCGGGTTGTTCTTGGTGCGGCGCGAGAGGATCTGCACGGCGCGCCGGATCTCGTCGTCGCGGCCGATGACGGGGTCCAGGCGCCCGGCCCCGGCCTCCGCCGTCAGGTCGCGCCCGTAGCGCTCCAGGGCCTGGTAGGTGGCCTCGGGGTTGGGGCTGGCCACGCGCTGGCTGCCGCGGACCTGCTCGAGCCCCCGGTAGAGGGTGGGCGAATCGGGCAGCAGCTCCGCCGCCGGCCCCCCAGCCTGGGCGATCCCCAGCAGCAGGTGCTCGGCGGAGATGTAGTCGTCGCGCATGCGTCCGGCCTCGCGCTCGGCGACCTGCAGTGCGCGGCCCAGGCGCGGCGACCCGTAGGCCTGCCCGGCCTCGGAGGCGCGCGCCATCGTCCCCAGCGCCCGATCGAGCCCGGCCGCCAGCCGGCTCATGTCGACGCCCAGCTTGCCGAGCACGGCCGGCACCACGCCATCCGCCTGCTCGCACAGGGCCAGGAGCAGGTGCTCGGGCTCCACCTGGGTGTGGCGCCGCTCCTCCGCCAGGCGCTGGGCCGCGGCCAGGCCGGCCTGCGCCTTCTCCGTCAGTCGGTTGGGGTCCACAGCACGGTCACCTCGGCTATATCTTGGCACGCGGGCAGGGTGCGTCCAGCCCCGTGGCGGCCGGCGAGGCCGCATTTTCTCGCCCGCGCTGGCCCGCACGCGCCCTGACCTTCCTTGACGTATTGGGGGCGGTGGCTAAAATCGTGCCTGGAAATTCCCGAGAGGAGGTCTCCCGAAATGACGGCACTGGAGTTGGCGTTCCCGGAGCTGGCGGACTTCGAGCGCTCGCTGACGACGTGGGCGGACGGTGTGCGCGGCCGCCAGGGCGAGCGGCGCGCGATCTCGTTTCCCGTCGATGTGTACGAGACGGGCGAGGCCTTCTGGGTGCGGGCGGAGATGGCCGGTCTGGAGATGAAGGACATCGACGTCCAGCTGGTCGGCCAGCAGTTGATCATCAAGGCGCAGCGGGCCCAGCCCGAGCTGCCCCAGGGCGCCGCGGTCGTGCGCGCGGAGCTGCCGGTGGGGCAATTTCTTCGCACCTTCGAGTTCGGCGTGCCGGTCGAGACGGAGCAGGTGCAGGCGAAGTACAGGAGCGGCCTGCTGACCATCCACGTGCCGAAGGCCCAGGCCGTGCGCCCGCGGAGCATCCCGGTCGAGGCCGACGCCGTCGAGTGAGATCGTGAGGGGCGGCGCCCCGGAGCCATGGATGGCGGCAGGCTGCACGGAGGCAGCTCCGCCCCTTCGCCGACCGCCCTCGCGCGCCAGACAGGCGGTGCCGGCCCGGTACGCGCATCCGGATGGGGAAGGCCCCCGGCCGCGATGCCGACCAGTCCACGCGCACCGCCTGTTCCTTCAGCCCAGCGCTGCAGGATGCTCAGCACACCGTGGCGCGCGTGCCCGCCGTCCGCGGCCGCTGGCCGGGCGGCGGTGTGCCGCTGATCACGACGGCGGTGCCGGGCGGTCCGCCCGCCGGGGCAAGGTGCAGCACCAGCGCCCACGCAGGCGCGGTGGCCGTGGCTGGCCGCGCGTTGACCGTGGTCTTTCCGCGGGGCGGCCGGGCCCCCGCCCCGCCGACGGTGGCGCCGCATCCCGCAGCCATGAGCCCCAGCGCAAGCGCCACCGCCAGGGCGGCCCGCGCGCGCCTCAGCATGACATGCTCGCGATGGGTCCGATGCAGCCCCGGCCGGCCCGGTTACCACCGACCGCACAGAGCGCCACCGGGGAAGGAAATGTGGGCGGAGCCCGCGCCCCGGCGCCTGGCCGTCACACACGCGCAGCGGGCGCCGGCCGAGCGGCCACAGGGGTCACGTGGCAAGGCGGTCTGGGCGGACGCCTCTGGCCGTCACGCACCCGCTGCGGGGGCCGGCCGGGCGGTCCAGGGACGGCTTCTTGCACTGTTTCGCCTTGGCCGCGCCGGTCGCCGCGGAAGGGCGCCCGGTGCCGGCCGGCCCGGTTCGCACGGGGCGCCGCGTTACGCGCCGCCCCCCAGGACCGCCTCCAGGATGGCCTTGGCCGTGTGCAGGCGGTTCTCCGCCTGGTCGAAGACCACCGAGGCCGGCCCATCGATGACGCCGGCCGTGACCTCCAGGCCGCGGTGGGCGGGGAGGTCGTGCAGGAAGACCGCGTGCGGCGCCGCATGGCGCATCAGCGCCTCATCCACCACGTAGCCGCGGAAGGCCGCGGTCCGCGCCTCCGTCTCCCCGTCCTGGCCCATGCTGACCCAGACGTCGGTGTACACGGCGTCGGCAGCCTCCACCGCCTCGGCCGGCTCGCGCACGATCCGCACCGAGCCGCCGGTGTCGGCCGCCCAGCCCTCGGCCTGGGCCACCAGGGCCGCCTCCGGGGCGTAGCCCTCAGGGCAGGCGATGCGGAAGTGGATGCCCGTGCGGGCCGCGCCCAGCATCAGCGAGTGGGCCACGTTGTTGCCGTCGCCGACGAAGGCCAGGCGCAGCCCCGCCAGGTGACCGAAGCGCTCGCGCAGCGTCAGCAGGTCGGCCAGGGCCTGGTGCGGGTGGTAGCGCGCGGTGAGGGCGTTGATGACGGGGATGGACGCCGCGGCGGCCAGCTCCTCGATGTCCTCGTGCCGGTGGCCGCGGACGATGATCCCGTGCACCATCCGCGAGAGCACGTGGGCGATATCGGGGGTCGGCTCGCGGTGGCCGAAGCCCACATCCCCTCCGGCAAGGTGCACCGGGTGGGCACCGAGCTCGTGCAGGGCGACGTCGAAGGACACGCGGGTCCGGAGCGAGGGCTTGAGGAACAGCAGCGCCACGCTCTTGCCGGAGAGGGGCTGCGGGGCGGCCGCGCCGCCGCGGGCGGCCTTCCAGTACGCCGCGCGGTCCAGCAGGCGCAGGACCTCGTCGGCCGTGTAGTCCCCGAGCGTCAGGAAGTCCCGGCCCACCGTGGTCCGCGTCGCGGGGGCAACCCGCAGCGCCATCCCCATCAACCCTTTCTCCCCGGACAGGCGAGGATCGCGCCCCTTCTCGCCGGGGTGGCGTGCGGCGCGGAGACGGTGCGCGGCACCGGCCCCATCACGCGGTCGCCTCCGCGCCGGCGTGCGTTCGCCCCGCGATCGGCGCCGGGGTCCCGCAGCCCGTGCAGCGACCCGCTTCGTCGAGTCCGGGCCAGCTCACGGCGAACCCGTCGCGCCGGATCAGCTCCGCCCCGCAGCCGGCACAGCGGGTGCTGGCGTGCTCGGGCCGGAACGTGCCGGCGATGTACACATGGCGCAGATGCGCCCGCGCGATGGCCCGCTTGGCCTCCAGGTCGGCGACCGGGGTCGGCGCGCCGCCCATGCGATAGTTCGGGAAGTACCGCAACAGGTGCAGCGGCACGTCCGGCGACACCCCGCCGAGCCAAGCGCACAGGGCCTCCAGCTCCCCCGGGCCGTCATTCTCGCCCGGCACCGGCAGGTGGCTGACCTCCACGTGCCGCCCGGCCGCCACGGCCGCCGCCACCGTGTCCAGGACCGGCTGCAGCGCCCCCTGGCACACCCGGCGGTAGAAGCCGTCGCTGAAGGCCTTGATGTCGACGTTCAGCGCATCCACCCACGGCAGCCACTCGGCGAGCGGCTCCGGGTTGATGTAGCCGTTGGTCTTCAGCACCACGACCAGCCCCGCGGCCCGGGCCAGGCGCGCCGTATCGAGCACGTACTCAAACCAGACCACCGGGTCGGTGTAGGTGAACGCGAGCCCGATCACCCGCGGATCCTGCGCCCGCAGCCGCTCCGCCTCCGCCACGGCCGCCTCCGGCGACAGCCGCCCCTCGGCCTCGCCGATCTGCGAGATCTGCCAGTTCTGGCAGAAGGCGCAGTGGAGGTTGCACCCCGGCGGCCCGAGCGAGAGCAGCAGCCCACCGGGGTGGAAGTGGTAGAGGGGCTTCTTCTCGACCGGGTCGCATGCGCTGGCCGCCACCACGCCGTAGTTGAGGCTGACCAGGCGCCCGCCCCGATTGCCCCGCACCCGGCAGGAGCCGTCCCGGCCCTCGCCGATCACGCACTCCGTCGGACAGAGCCGGCAGCGGATCGCACCGGCCGCCTGCCCCGAGTCGCCAAGCTCCGCCGGGACACCGTATCGCGCGACGTGCATAAATATACCGCCCGACCGGGGGAATGTCCATGTAATTATACACCCGCGGGCATCCGCATAGCCCAGGGGCAGGAGGGCTGCGGTATCCCGAGGCGGTCGGGGCTCCGTCCCCACGTGCTGGCATGGGTGCAGCCCGGCCGCCGTCACGCCGTGGCGGCGCTGGCGCTGCTGGCCCTGGCCCTCCTGGCGGTCGCGGCGGTGATGCTGCGCGGAGCCGAGGTCGCCGCCTCCGATGCGGCCGCCCTGCGCGGCCGCCGGATCGCCATCGACCCGGGCCACGGCGGCCCCGACGCGGGGGCCAGCGGCTTCGGCGTCCGCGAGAGCGACGTGGTGCTGGCCGTCGCGCTCAGGCTGCGCGACCTGTTGGGGGCGGCCGGGGCGCAGGTCTTCCTGGCCCGCACCCCGGAGACCGACTTCAGCGAGTATCGCAACAAGAACGGCGGCCCGGGCAACTACCGCCTCAACGTGCGGATGGACGCGATCAAGGCCTGGGCCCCGGACGTGCTGGTCAACGTTCACGCGAACTCGTTCCGGCAGGGCCCGTCCGAGCACGGCGCCCAGGTCTTCTACTCCCCGGTGGGCGGGCCGGCCAGCCTCCGCTTGGCGGCCATCACCCAGGCCGAGCTGGCTGCCTGGACGGGCGAGACCAAGCGCAAGCCCAACACGACCCTGATCCATTACATGCTGGAGGAATCGCCCGTGCCGGCCGTGACGGTGGAGGTCGGCTTTCTCAGCAACCGGCGCGAGGCGGGCCTGCTGGCGAGCCCGGCCTACCAGGACAAGCTGGCCCGCGCGATGTACACCGCCCTGGCCCGCTGGTTCGAGGAGGGTGGGCCGGCCCTCAACGGGAACCCTCCCCCTGAGGGAGCGCGCGGTCGTCCGCGCGCGAGCCAGGTCACAGGTTACAGAGGTTAAAGGATGATGCAGGCTGCCGGCAACCACAACCCTGACGTCGATCCTGCTGCGCGACCAACTGCCCGGCGACCTGATCCTGGTGATGGAGCTGGTCGCCTCCGCCGTGCGCCGCGTGGCCGCCGAGCTGCGCGTGGGCGCCCTGCACCGCATGCTCGGCGCCACGGGCAAGACCAACGTCCAGGGCGAGCGTGTTCAGCGCCTGGACCGGTACGCCAACGCCGCCTTCCTGGAGAGCCTGGCGGAGGGCGGCCTGGTGGCGCAGGTCGTCTCCGAGGAGATGGACGTGCCGGCCCAGCTGGCGGCCCACGGCCAGTGGACGCTGCTGTTTGACCCGCTGGACGGCTCCAGCAACCTCGACAGCGGCGCCGCCGTCGGCTCCATCTTCGCGGTGCGCGGCCCGCAGGCGGCGGCCCTCGGCCCCGGCCGCGACCAGCGCATCGCCGGGTATGCGCTGTACGGACCGGCCACCCTGCTGGTCCTCGCCAGCCCGGGCGAGGGTGCGCGCCTGTTCGCCCTGGACCCGTCGACCGGCGAGTTCGTGGTCGTCCACGAGCGGCTGCGCATGCCGGCGACGGGCCCCGTCGTGGCCGCCAACGCCGCCCATGCCGCCACGTGGAGCGCCGCCGACCGCGCCTTCATGGGGCGGGCGCTGTCCGCGCCCGCCTCAACCCTCCGCTACAGCGGGGCGCTGGTGGCTGATTTCCACCGCATTCTGCTCGAGGGCGGCGTGTACATGTACCCCGGCGACGACGCGCACGCCGAGGGCAAGCTGCGGCTGCTCTATGAGGCCGCCCCACTGGCCCTGGTCGCCGAGGAGGCCGGTGGCGCGGCGAAGGCCGGCGACCAGGCCGTCATGGCCATCGTGCCGACCTCCGTGCACCAGCGGGTGCCGCTGGTCGTGGGCAGCCGCGACGTGGTGGCCGGCTATCCCGGCTGAGCCGCCGCCCGGCTGAGGAAGGTCCCCTCCAGCCAGCCGGTGTGGTAGTCGCCGGCCTGGAACTCCGCGTCGGCCAGGATCCGCCGGTGCAGGGGGAGCGTCGTCTTCACGCCCTCGACGACGAACTCGTCCAGGGCCCGCCGCATGCGCGCCACGGCCTGCGGGCGGTCGGCGCCCCAGCAGATGAGCTTGGCGAGTAGCGAATCGTAGAAGGGCTGCACCCGCTGCCCGGCCCGCACGCCCTCGTCGATGCGCACCCAGGGGCCGCACGGCGGCTCCCAGACGGTGATCAGACCCGGGCTCGGCAGGAAGCGGTTGTCGGGATCCTCGGCGTTGATGCGGCATTCGATGGCCCAGCCGCGCGGGTGCACGTCCTCCTGGCGGAAGGACATCGGCTCGCCGCCGCAGACGAGGATCTGCTCGCGCACGAGGTCGATGCCCGTGATCATCTCCGTCGTCGGGTGCTCGACCTGGATGCGGGTGTTCATCTCGATGAAGTAGAACCGCCCGTCCCGATCGAGCAGGAACTCAATCGTGCCAGCCCCCACGTAGTCGACGGCGCGAGCGGCCGCGACGGCGGCCGCGCCCATCTTCTCTCGCGTCGCCGGATCGAGGGCGGGCGAGGGCGCCTCCTCCAGGATCTTCTGCCGCCGGCGCTGGATCGAGCTGTCGCGCTCCAGCACGTGCACCACGTTGCCGTGGCGGTCGGCCAGCACCTGCATCTCGACGTGGCGCGGGTCGACCAGGAGCTTTTCCAGGTAGACGTCCGCGTTGCCAAAGCTGGAGCCCGCCTCGCGCCCGGCCCCGGCCACGGCCTGCGCCAGCTCCTCGTCGTTTCGTGCCGTGCGGATGCCGCGCCCGCCGCCGCCCGCCGCCGCCTTCACGAGGATGGGGTAGCCGATGTCGGCCGCCGCCTTCAGCGCCTCCTGCTCGGTCGCCACGGTGCCCGCCGTGCCGGGGACGACGGGCACCCCCGCCTCCTGCATGCGCGCCCGGGCCGCCGTCTTCACGCCCATGCGCTCGATGCTGTCGGCCTCGGGCCCGATGA
>JAJYVM010000039.1 GCA_021792015.1 Bacillota bacterium
GCGCGAGAGCGTTGACGACGTGCGGTCGGCGATCGCCGCCGGCGGCACGTTCGTGGCGCGCCAGGCCGGCGAGGTGATCGGCGCCGTGCGCGTGCATGTGGGCGGCGGCGGGGGCGAGGCCGAGGTCTCGCACCTGGCTGTGCTGCCCGCCTACGCGCACCTGGCCGTCGGCCGCTCGCTGATGGCTGCCGCCGAGGACGCGGCGCACAAGGCGGGGGCGCGAGCCATGGTGCTGCTGACCGGGCTGCGCGACGCCGCCGCCATCGAGTTCTACCTCAAGCAGGGCTACCGGCCCGAGGCCCTGCTGCCGGACCCGGCGACGGAGATCGACCTCGTGCGGTTTCGGCGCGCCCTGTAGCGTCGGGGGCGCTGCCGAGCACAGTCGCCACGAGGTCCGCCGCGCGCCCTGGCGGGAAGGGCGCATCCGTCATGAGCCGGCGGAAGAAGATCGCACCGAGCAGGGCGAAGGCCGCCAGCTCGGGATCCAGGCCGGCCGCCAGCTCGCCGTCCCGCACCCCTTCGGCCAGGACCTCGATCAGCGGCTGGCGCGCGGCGCGCTGAAAGCCGTGGTGGAACGCGCGGAGGCCGGCGTCGCGCTCGGCGGCGTCCACCAGGGCGGGAAAGGCCCGCGACAGGCCCGAGCTGGCCACGACCTCGCCACGTGGCCCATGATGCGCTCGACGCGCGCCCGCGCCGTGCCGTGGCCCAGGTCGAGATCGGGGCCCAGCTCCTCGTGCAGGGTGCGGAAGGCCTCCTCGATGAGCGCGAGCTTATCCGGCCACAGACGATGGATGGTGGACTTGCCGACGCGTGCGCGCCCCGCGACCGACTCCATGGTGAAGACGCGCAGGCGGCCAGCAGTTGACCGTGCCGATCCACCCCAGGTATGCTGCTCTGTAGGACGGACCACGCGATTGCGCGAAGACGCTGTCTTCGCTTTGTGCTCACGGACCAGGCGCAGCGGCGGTGTCCGGGACGGACCGGCAAGATCCCGTCCCGGCGACACGGACGGTGGCGACGGACGCAAGCAGGACCGGAAGGATGTTCCGGCTGCGGCTGTGTGACCGCGACTGAGCCGTACGCGAGGGTCGGGGAGACCTGGGGCACAGGTAGGCAATCCATAGACGCAGGCGCGCGCAAAGCCGGTCACGTCTGGACGGCTTTGCGTTTTGCGTTCTTTGGCGGCGTGTGATCCGGCCCTGGCCGCAAACAAGTGGAGCGCCGCGGCACACGGACGAGCGCGCGCGAAGAAAGCCGCGCGGAGAAAGCGTGCCCGCGGATGCCCGGGGCCCTGTGCGGCGGCCACCATGGCCACCGACAAATGGGAATGAAGAGGTGAGCGATCCTGAACGGGCTACTGACGGTCGTGCTGGCCGTCGCGGCCTTGCTGATCGGCGCCGGAGCGGGCTACCTCGTCAGGAAGACAGTGGGCGAGGCCCGCATCGGTTCGGCGGAGGCCGAGGCCAAGCGCATCGGCGAGCAGGCCGACCGCGAAGCCGACCAGAAGAAGCGCGAGGCCGTCGTCGAGGTCAAGGAGGAGCTGCAGCACCTGCGCGCCGACTTCGAGCGCGAGACCCGGACCCAGCGAGCCGAGTTCCAGCAGATGGAGAAGCGGCTGCTGCAGCGCGAGGAGATGCTCGACAGGAAGGGCGAATCGCTGGAGGACCGCGACCGCGGCCTGAAGCGCAAGGAGGACGAGCTGGAGTCGGCCCGCGCGTCGATCGAGGAGCTGAAGCTGCGCCAGCAGCAGGAGCTGGAGCGGATCTCGGGCCTCAAGCGCGAGGACGCCCGCGAGATCCTGCTGCAGGGCGTGCGCGAGGAGGCCCGGCGCGAGGCGACCCAGATCCTGCGCGACGCCGAGGAGGAGGCCCGCGCCGAAGCCGACCGCCGCGCCAAGGAGATGGTGGGCCTTGCCATCCAACGCTGCGCCGCCGACCACGCCGCCGAGTCCACCGTCTCGGTCGTCGAGCTGCCCTCGGACGACATGAAGGGCCGCATCATCGGCCGCGAGGGCCGCAACATCCGCACCTTCGAGGCCCTGACCGGCGTCGATCTGATCATCGACGACACGCCGGAGGCCGTGGTGGTCTCGGCCTTCGACCCGATCCGGCGCGAGAAGGCCCGCCTGACCCTGCAGAAGCTGATCTCCGACGGGCGCATCCACCCCGCCCGCATCGAGGAGATGTACCAGAAGACGGAGCGCGAGGTGGAGACCCTCATCCGCGAGGAGGGGGAGAAGGCCTGCTACGAGGCCGGCATCACCAACATGCACCCGGAGCTGGTGAAGCTCCTCGGGCGCCTGAAGTACCGCACCTCGTACGGCCAGAACGTGCTCAAGCACTCCATCGAGGTGAGCCACCTGGCGGGGCTGCTGGCGAGCCAGCTGGAGGCCGACGTCGCCGTGGCCCGCCGCGCCGGCCTGGTGCACGACATCGGCAAGGCCGTCGACCACGAGGTCGAGGGCACGCACGTGGCCATCGGCATGGAGCTGCTGCAGCGCTACCACGAGTCTGATGACATCGTCCACGCCATGTCGACGCACCACGGCGACTACGAGGCCCATTCGGTCGAGGCGGTCCTGGTCACGGCGGCCGACGCCCTGTCGGCCTCGCGTCCCGGCGCCCGCCGCGAGTCGCTTGAGAACTACATCCAGCGCCTGCAGAAGCTGGAGGAGATCGCCGATTCCTTCGAGGGCGTCGAGCGCAGCTACGCCATCTCCGCCGGCCGCGAAGTGCGCATCATCGTCAAGCCGGAGCAGATCGACGACCTGGAGGCCTACCGCGTCGCGAAGGACATCTGCAAGCGCATTCAGGACGAGGTCCGCTACCCGGGCCAGATCAAGGTGACCGTGATCCGCGAGACGCGCGCGGTCGACTACGCGCGGTAAAAGGCCATTCGTGCGCGGCGCCGCATACGCGGCGCCGCCTTCCATCCGCGCTGCGGGAGGCGAGCCCTTGAGGGTCCTGTTCGTCGGGGACATCGTCGGCAAGTCCGGCCGCCGCATCCTGCGGGCCTCCCTCCCCGACCTGCGCACCCGCCTGCGCCCCGATGCCCTGATCGTCAACGGCGAGAACGCCGCCGGCGGCGCCGGCATCACGCCCGCCGTGGCCGAGGAGATCGCGGCCCTTGGGGCCGACGCCATCACCCTCGGCAACCACACCTGGGACCACCGCGAGCTGATCCCCGCCATCGACAACCTCCCGAAGCTCCTGCGCCCCGCCAACTACCCGCCCGGGACGCCGGGCCGCGGGAGCATGGTCTTCCGCACGGCCGCGGGGGTGGCGGTCGGCGTCATCAGCCTGATGGGCCGCACCTTCAGCCCGACGCAGCTCGACGATCCCTTCCGCGGCGCCGACCACGAGATCGAGCTGGTGCGGGCCGAGGGCGCGCGCGTGATCATCGTGGACTTCCACGCCGACGCCACGGCCGAGAAGCAGTCCATGGGCTGGTACCTGGACGGGCGCGTCACGGCCGTGATCGGCACGCACACGCATGTGCAGACGGCCGACGCCATCGTGCTGCCGGGCGGCACCGGCTACATCACGGACGTGGGCATGACGGGGCCGTGGCGATCCGTGCTCGGGGTGGACGCGCAGACGGTGGTGGACCGCTTCCTCACGCAGATGCCCAGCCGCTTCACGGTGGCAGGCGGGCCGGCGATGTTCAACGGGCTGGTCCTGGACGCCGATGATGCCACCGGGCGCGCCCGCGCCGTCACCCCCCTCTTTCGGCGTGAGCCGGCCGACACGGATGTGCCCGCGGAGGAAGAGGAAAAGCGCAGGTAGCGCCGTAAGAGTTGGGGTCACCCAGGGGAGGCCCTCCCAACGCGTCCGCGCCATGTCCTGGCCCTCATCATCGTGTCCGGCCTGCTCGCGGCGGGGTCCGTGACTGCCCTCGCGGCCGGCGCGCCCTTCGAATACTACCCCGGCCTGCCTCAGGGCAACGTGGGCGTGACCGAGCCCACCATCGCGCAGGAGCTGGTGCTGGACGGCGTTGCGCCGAGCCAGCTCACCTACACGATGACCCTGGACGGCACACCGGTGCCGGCCGTGCTGGCCCCTGACGGCTCGCGCATCAGCTACCGGCCCACCGCGCCCCTGGCGCCGGGCACGCACACCGTCACCGTCCACATCGCCGTCGGCCAGTGGTATGCGGACGACGACTGGACGTTTCAGATCGTGCCCGGGGCCGTGAGCGCCCTGCCGGCGCCAGGGGCCGCCGCCGCGTTCGCCCTGGCGTGGATCAACAGCTACCGGGCCTTGGCGGGGCTGCCGGCCCTGTCCCCAGCGGACGCGCTTGCCGCGTCCGCCACAGCGCACGCGAAGTTCTACATCACCAACGAGGCCCGCTACGGACCCAACATCACCACCTCGGTCCACGATGAGACCCCGACCTGGCCGGGCTTCACGGGGCAGGCGCCGGCCGACCGCGCCGCCTACTTCGGCTTCGGCTACGGCGGCATCAGCGAGGACATGGCCTTCGGCAGCGGGATCGCCGCGTCCGTCAACGGCTGGATGGACTCCGTCTACCACCGCTTCGCCATCACCGACCCGATGGCGCGCTTCGGCGGCTTCGCCGTGGCCGGCAGCTTCGGCTCCGACCCCAACCAGCCCGTGACGGACCTGGAGGTCGGCGATGCCGGCGCCGGGCCGAGCGATCCGGCCGAGGCCGTGCTCTACCCGGCCCCCGGCCAGACCGGCGTGCCGGAGGCCTTCCCCGCGGGGGAGGTGCCGGACCCGCTCACCGCCTTCGCCGGCGCCTCCTACCCTGCCGGCTATCCCATCACGCTGGAGTTCGGCAGCCCCGACACCGCGTCGGTGTCGGTGAGCACCGCCTCGCTGACCACGGTGGCGGGCAGCCAGGTGCCGTTCGACCTGCTGGATGCGGAGACGGCCCCGCCGAACACCGCGGGCAGCGCGGCCGTGAGCGAGATGGGGGTCGACGTGGCGCTGATCCCGCAGCAGCCGCTGCAGCCGGCCACCCTCTACCACGTGCAGGTGGCGGGGCAGGCGACTGACCTCGCCGGGGCCTCCCACCCCTGGAGCCGCTCGTGGACCTTCTCGACGTCGCCGTACGTGGACCCTGGCAACCTCACGACCCTCGCCAGCGCCAGCGGAGCCGTCATCCTGACGACGAGCGGCGGCAGCAGCGACGCGCAGGTGTTCCTGGGCGGCTACCCGGTGCCCGGGCTGACCCACGTCGACCCGAACACCATGACGTTCGCCATCCCCCAGGGGCTGGGCGCCAGCGCCGACCTCTACGTGGTGCAGCCGGACGGCCAGGAGGAGTCCTGGCCGGCGTTCGTGGGTCCAGGCGGCGGCTGGACGTCGCCGCCCGGCAACCCGCCGGAGCAGGCCGTGGGCGGCGGCATCGTGGTGGGCGGGACGACCCTGCTGCCGGAGAGCGTGCTCGGCGCCATGGGTGTGCAGGCCACGACGCTGCCGCAGACGGGCATGACCATCCTGCAGGCGCCGGACGGCAGGGTCCTCGGCGCCTATCGCGTCGACGACCCGCTGGGCTACCTCCGGCCGCCGGGCGGCGGGCCGCTGCGGCGCGTCGTGTTCAAGAACCCGCCCGTGAGCGTGGGCGGCAACACCTATATCCCGCCGGAGCTGGCCGCGGCTGCCGGGTATTCGGGCGTGGGGGCCCAGAGCACCGCGGCGAGCTATGCTCCGGTCGGATACACGGGCCCGCAGCGCCTCACACTGCAGATCGGGCTGCCGGACTACACGGCCGACGGCGTGGCGGGCACGTGGTCGCAGGCCCTGGGCGCACCGTTCATCGCCCCGGACGGGCGGACGATGCTGCCCCTGCGCGCGCTCTCGTACGTCTTCGGGCTGAGCCCGGGCGAGGTCACGTGGTACGGACCGGGCGGGCTGCCGGAGACGGGCCCCGTGCGGGAGGTCGACCTCAGCACGCCCTGGGGCACCAGCATCAAGGTCACAGCCACGCAGATCCTGCGCAGCGGACCGGACGGGGCGCCGCCGGTGAGCATTCCGCTGGATTCGGCGGGGCTGCTGGTCATCAACGGGCGCACGTTCGTCCCGTTCCGCGCGCTGGGCTACGCCTTCGGGCTCGACCAGCACCAGATCTCGTGGACAAGCAGCCCGAGCGGGGCGGTCACGACCGTGTCCTTCAACTGGCAGGCGGCGCCGTAGGCGCCTGGCCTTCAGGCGCCCGCGGGCGCGCCCGTTCCGCAACCCGCCCCAGCCACGGCGGCGCCGTGCCGTCTGCCGTGCAGCTCGGGTCGCGCCGCCAGCTCACCCGCCGGTCCGGTGCGTGAGGAGGCGCATCCGGCCAGCTCCGAGGACGATGTCGTCCTGCCCTGTGGCCTGCCAGTGGTGAAGGACGCGGGCGGCCTCGCGCACGAGACCTGGGCCGGCATGCGTCGCGTTATGCCCGGGCAGGACCAGGTCGATGCCAGCCAGCACGCCGAGGAGCCGGTCGACGGATGCGGCGTACGCCACCGGGTCCGCGCCGGGGAGATGCGCGTAGAGCGGCCCGTCGTAGACGAGGTCGCCGACCGCCACGGCACCAAGGTCCGGCATCAGCAGCGACATGGATCCCGGCGAATGGCCCGGGGTGTGGATGACCCGCAGGCGGAGGCCGCCGATGGCGAGGTTGTCGCCGTCGTGGACCAGCTCTGCGTCCGCACGCCCGGGCACGGTGAAGTCGCGGGGTGTGAAGGGCGGGCCGAACCGGCCGGGGTCGCACAGGCCGCCGATGGCGCTCGAGGTGAAGCCGTCCGCGAGGCGGGCGCGCTCCACCGGGTCATCGAACAGGACCACCCGATCGAAGGCGGCGGTGCCGCCGATGTGGTCCCAGTGCGTGTGGGTGAGCACGACCGTCACCGGCAGGCCGGTACTGGCGGCCACCGCCGCCCCGATGTCCCCGTAGCCCGTGCCGGTGTCGATGAGCACGGCCGCCTCCGGCCCGGTGACCAGGTACGAAACGACCCACTCCGCATGGTGTGGCTCGGCGATGGCCAGGATGCGCTCGTGCACCCGTTCCGCCAGGAACCAGGACGCCGCCAAAGGCTCCGCCCCCTCAGGCCCCGCCGTCATGGCTGGCCACGGAGCGCCGTGCCGAACGCCCGGGCCGTGTCGGCCAACGCGGCGGCCGCCGCCGGCACGAACGGGGCAAGGCTCCAGAAGCCGTGCACCATGCCCGGGGTCTGCCGCAGGTCGACCGCCACGCCCGCGGCCCGGAGCTTCTCGGCGTAGGCTGCCCCCTCGTCGCGCAGCGGGTCGTACTCCGCCGTGACGATGACCGCCGGCGGCAGTTCGGCGTGGCTTGCCGCCAGCATCGGCGAGGCGCGGGGGTCGTCGCGGTCCGCGTCGGTCCGCAGGTAGTTGGCGCCGAACCAGGCCATGTCCGCGCGGCTCAAGAGCAGGCTCTCGCCGTTCTCCCGGATGGAGGGGTAGTCGCCGCGCATGTCGGTTGCGGGATACACCAAGAGCTGGCCGGCAAGGGCCGGCCCGCCGGCATCGCGCGCCAGGATGGCCACCACGGCCGCCAGGTTGCCGCCGGCGCTGTCGCCGGCCACAGCCAGCCGGGACGGCGCGCACCGCAGATCCGCCGCGTTCGCCGCGGCCCAGGCGGTTGCGGCCTGGGCGTCCTCGACGGCGGCGGGGAACCTGTGCTCCGGCGCCAGCCGGTAGCCCACGGACAGCACGGCGCAGCCGGCGGCGTTGGCCAGCGACCGGCACGTCGCATCGGCGCCCTGCACGCTGCCGATCACCCAGCCGCCGCCGTGGAAGTAGACGATCAGCGGGGGCCGCTCGGGCCCCCCGAGCGGCCGGTACAGGCGCGCCGGCAGCCCGGCGGCGGCGAGGTCCTCGACGGCAGCCACCGGCGGGGGTGGGGGCGCGAACCGCGCCAATGCCTCCGACTGGGCGCGGGCCTGCACGGGATCCAGCTCGGAGAGGGCACGGCCGCCCATCAGCTGCATCTGCTCCAGCATGGCCTGAATCACGGGATCGAGGGGCATCGCCCACACCTCCAGATGCGGTCGACCACTACGTTCTCAGCGCGGCGCCGAAGGCGGAGGCCGCCTGCCCCAGCGCCGCCGCGGCGCTGGGGGCGGCTGCGGCAAAGCCCCAAAAGCCGTGCACCATCCCGTCGTACCTGCGGGCGTCCACCTCCACCCCGGCCGCGCGCAGCCGGTCGGCGTAGGCCTCCCCCTCGTCGCGCAGGGGGTCGTACTCGGCGGTGAGGATCATCGCGGGCGGCAGCCCCCTGTGCTCGCGGGCCAGGATGGGGGAGACCCGGGGATCCTCGCGCTCGGCCGGGGTGCGCACGTAATGACGCACATACCAGGCCATGGCCGCGCCCGTCAGCCCGGGGCCGTCCCCGTTCTCGGTGTACGAGGGATACCCGGCGCGGGCATCGATCACGGGGTAAATCAGCAATTGCCGCGCGATGCGGGGCCCGCCGGCCTCGCGTGCCATCAGGCAGACCACCGCAGCCAGGTTGCCTCCCGCGCTGTCGCCGGCCACGGCCAGGCGCGCCGGATCGCAGCCCAGCTCGCGGGCGTGCGCGGCGGCCCAGGCGGTCGCGGCGTATGCATCCTCGACGGCGGCTGGAAACTTGTGCTCCGGGGCCAGGCGGTACTCCGCGGAGAGCACCGCGCATCCGGATGCGTTCGCCAGGCGGCGGCAGGTGGCCTCGGAGCCGGCCACGCTGCCCACCACCCACCCGCCGCCATGAAAATACACGATCAGGGGCAGGTCGGCGGCGGCACCCGGCCGGTACAGCCGGGCGGGGATCCCGTCCGCGGACAGGTCCGCGACGGCGGCGACCGGCGGCGGCGGCGGAGCGGCGGCGGCCACGGCGGCCGACTGCGCGCGCGCCTCCGCGGGACTGAGCTCCGTAACGGGGCGCAGGGCCCGCTGGGCCAGGGCCGTGACGATGGCGGGATCGACAGGCACGCCCTCACCTCCACGATCGAGTGTAGCGCCCCGGCGGGCCGGGTGGCGCCCAGGGCAGGAGGCAGGAGTCATGGCGCGCCGCGGCGCATCAAGGGCCACATGAAAAGGCCGCTGCACGGCGTGCGCATCCTCGACCTCACCCGCCTGCTGCCGGGGGCGTACTGCACGCTGCGCCTGGCCGGCCTCGGCGCCGACGTGATCAAGATCGAGGAGCCCGGCCGCGGCGACTACATGCGCGACCTGGGGCTGGGCGAGCTGTTCACGCTGGTGAACCGCGGCAAGCGCAGCGTGGCCCTCGACCTCAAGGCGGAGGCCGGGCGAGCGGCCCTGCTCCGGCTGGCCGAGGCGGCCGACGTGCTGGTGGAGTCGTTCCGGCCCGGCACGCTGGCACGGCTGGCCGGCGATCCCCGCGCGGCCAACCCGCATCTGATCGTCTGCTCGCTCAGCGGCTACGGCCCGGACGGACCCTACCGCGACTGGCCCGGCCACGATGTCAACTACCTCTCCGTCGCGGGCTACCTCGGCCTGCAGCGGCGGCCGGACGAGGATCCCGTGCTGCCGCCCACCCCCCTGGCCGACGTGCTCGGCGGCATGGAGGCGGCGATGGCCATCACGGCGGCGCTGCTGGCGCCGGTCCGGGGCGCCGCCATCGAGCTGTCGCTCTTCGAGGCCGCGCGCTCGGTGATGCTCCTGCCCCTGGTCCAGGGCCCGGCTGCGCATCCGGGCGGCAGCCGCCTCACCGGCGCCACGCCGGGCTACGGCGTCTACCGGTGCCAGGACGGCCGCCACGTGGGGGTTGGCGCCCTCGAGCCACAGTTCTGGGCGGCGCTCTGCGCTGGCCTCGGCCGGCCGGACCTCGTGCCCCTGCGCGAGCAGGAGCCGGCCGCCGTCCAGGCTGCGCTCCGCGCCGTCTTTGCGTCGCAGCCCATGGCCCACTGGGCCTCGACCCTGCCGCCGGAGGCCTGTGTGACCCCCGTGCTCACGCTGGCCGAGGCGCTGGCAGACCCACAGTCGCAGGCCCGCGCCCTCTTCGACGTCTTTCCCGACCTCGGCCCGGCGCCCGCCCTCGGCCAGCATACGGCCGAGATCCTGCACGAAATCGGGATGTGAGCAAGGTGTCCCTCCGCAGCATGCTCTTTGCGCCCGCGGCCCATGAGCGCCACGCGGCGCGGGCCCTGTCCGGTGCGGACGGTGCCGACGCCGCGATCCTCGACCTGGAGGACGCGGTCCTGCCGGCGGACAAGCCCGCGGCAAGGGCGGCCGTGCGCCGACTCCTCGCAGGGCGGGCGGGCGGCCCGTCGGCGTGGGTGCGGATCAACGCGATGACCACGCCCCACGCCTACGAGGACCTGGTGGCCGTGGTCGGGCCCGGCCTGGCGGGCATCGTGCTGCCGAAGGTGGAGGCCGGAACCGAGGTCGCGACGGCCGACTGGCTGCTCGGCCACCTGGAGCGGCTGGCCGGCCTGCCGGCGGGCGCCATCGCCCTGATGCCGAGCGTCGAGACGGCCAGGGGACTGTCCGCCGTGCCGGCCATGGCCTGCCCGCGGGCGCGCCGGATCATGTTCGGCGCCCTGGACTTCTCGCTGGATGTCGGCATGGCGCCGGTCGCCAGCCGCGAGGGGGTCTACTGGGCCCGGGCGCAGCTGGCCGTGGCCTGCCGGGCCGCGGGGCTGCTGCCCCCGATCGACACCGTCTTTCCCGACCTGCAGGATGCGGAGGGCCTGGCGGCGGAAGCGGCGCAGGCCAGGCGCCTCGGCTTTGGGGGCAAGGCGTGTGTCCACCCGCGCCAGGTGGCCGTCGTGCACGCGGCCTTCGCGCCGACGGTGCAGGAGGTGGCGCAGGCGCGCCGGATCCTCGAGGCCTTCGCCGCGGCGGGGACGGGCGCCATCCGCGTGGACGGCGAGTTGGTCGACGAGCCGGTGCTGGCCCGGGCGCGCCAGGTGCTCGCGCAGGCGGGGGAGGCTGGGTAGCCGCACCCGGCCCGCGGCCCTGGCCCCGACGGCTGGTCCCAATGCGGGCGCGTCACGTCTGTGAGCTGGCGGGGCAGGCTGGCAGCCGCCCGGGCCCGTGGCCTTTCACCCCGGCGGACGCGTCTGCCGTCGACGGCTGGTCCCAATGCGGGCGCGCCCTCCGCCCTACGGCAAAGCCGCGGCCGTGAATCCGGCTGCCTCAATCCGGCTGCTTCGGGACCGGCGAGCCGGTGGGCAGGGCGGCCCTCAACGACGAGCCAGCCCCGCCCCGATCGACCCCGGGACCCGGTCAATAGCTCGGCTTGTACTCGGGCTCTTCCTCGCGGATCCGCTCCAAGCGCTGCTCCAGGGACTGGGAGAGGGCCTCCGTTGCCTGGGCGGCCTCATGGTACATGGACCTGGCGTCCTTGTCCTTGGTCTCCAGGGAGAACGCCTCGAAGGCGGATTGTGCCTGTTTGAGATGGGCGAGGGCCTTGGCCACCTTGGTCCCGACCGGCATCGCGGGTCACCTCCCCGACAAGTTTCACTCGCCGCCGCTGCCTCCATGCGCCGCCCCGT
Source organism: Bacillota bacterium (assembly GCA_021792015.1). GTDB lineage: Bacteria > Bacillota > Sulfobacillia > RBS10-35 > JAJYVM01 > JAJYVM01. The sequence goes on from JAJYVM010000039.1 coordinate 11,459, forward strand.
CCTGCCGCCGTCGACGAATGCTGCGGCTGCGGGCGCCGCCGTCGTGGCTGCGGGGCTCGTGAACGAGCTGGCGGGCACGGAAGGTCCTGGCAGGCGCCGGGGACGCCCGGACGGCGCCTTGAAATTGAGCGTGCCGATGGTCGATCGTGAGAGGGATGGACACTGGCGAATCCCTGGCCAACCTCAGCGCGGCCATCGACCTGCTCCGCGGCGACCTGCTCGCGGCGGAGCGCGCAGCCCGGTTGGATGAACGGGGCCTGCACCCGGCGCACCGGCTCGGCGCCGCCAACCTCGTTCACTACCTCGCCCTGCGGCGCCACGACATCCGCGAGCTGCAGGCGCAGCTGGCGCGCCTTGGCCTGTCCTCGCTGGGACGGGCGGAGGCGCACGTCCTGGCCTCCGTCGAGCAGGTTGGCGCGGTCCTAGCGGCACTGGCGGCCGGCCGCAGCCTGGCGCCGCCTGACCACCCGGCCGCCGTCACGTACGACGAGGGCCGGCTGCGCCTGGAGCGGAACGCCGAGGCCGCGCTGGGACCGGAGCCGGCCGGCCGCACGACCCGCATCCTCGTGACGCTGCCCTCGGCAGCCGCGGTGGAGCCCGGCCTCGCCGCCGAGCTGATCGCCCGCGGGATGGACTGCGCCCGCATCAACTGCGCGCACGACGGCCCCGCCGCCTGGGCGGCCATGGTCGCCAATGTCCGGGCGGCCGCCAGCGCCGCCGGCCGGCCCTGCCCCATCGAGATGGACCTCGGCGGTCCCAAGCTGCGCACGGCGGGTCTGGACAGCCAGCCGGGCGTGGTCAAGGTGCGACCGGCCCGCGACCGCTTCGGGCGCGTGACAGCTCCCGGCGAGCTCTGGCTGCTCCCGGCCGGCGGGCAGGCGCCAGCGCCGGAAGCCGCATGGATCCCTGTGCCCGGCGCCTGGCTGGCCGGGCTGCGGCGGGGCGACCAGATCCGGCTGCGCGACGCGCGCGGCAAGCGGCGCCAGCTGCACGTGGCCGAGGTGGCCGCCGGGCGGGCGCGCCTGGAGACGGAGTCCACCGCCTACCTCGTCGAGGGCACCGAGCTGGGGGCCGCGCATGGCGCGTGTGCCGTCGCCGCCCTGCCACCCGCGACGCGGCCCCTGGTCCTGCGGGCAGGGGACCGCCTGACCCTGGCCGCCGCGGGCAGCGGACCGCGCCGCATCGGGTGCACGCTCCCGGAGGTCATCGACGACCTGCGGCCCGGCCAGCGGGTATGGTTCGACGACGGCAAGATCGGCTGCGTCGTCGTGAGCGGGCGCCCCGGCGAAGCGGAGCTGGAGGTGACGGCGGCCGCGCGCGCGGGCACCCGGCTGCGGGCCGAGAAGGGCATCAACCTGCCCGACACCGACATCGACATCGCGGCGGTCACACCGCAGGACGAGGCCGTCCTGCCCTTCGTCGCGGCGCACGCCGACCTCGTGGGCCTGTCGTTCGTGCGCCGGGCGGCGGACATTCGCGGCCTGCAGGAGCGCCTTGCGCGCCTCGGTGCGGCCCAGGTCGGCCTGGTGCTGAAGATCGAGACGGCCGAGGCGTTCACCCGCCTGCCGGAGCTGATGCTGGCGGCGATGGCCGATGCTCGCGTCGCCGTGATGATCGCCCGGGGCGACCTGGCCGTCGAGTGCGGCTGGGAGCGCCTGGCCGAGGTGCAGGAAGAGATCCTCTGGCTGGCCGAGTCCGCCCACCTGCCCGTCATCTGGGCCACCCAGGTCCTCGACACCCTGGCCCGCACGGGCCAGCCATCGCGGGCCGAGATCACGGATGCCGCCATGTCGCAGCGGGCCGAGTGCGTGATGCTGAACAAGGGCCCGTACATCCTGACGGCGGTGGCGACCCTTGACGACATCCTGTGCCGCATGAGCGGCCACCAGGAGAAGAAGTCGGCCCGCCTGCGCCAGCTGCAGTCCTGGCCAAGCGCCTGGGCCCCGCCCTGACGGGGCGGCTCAGGCTGCCCCGCCGACGGCCACATCGCGGCCCCCCAGCACCGTGCCCAGCACCCGGATCTCGGCGATGGCATCCGGCTCCACCGCCAGCGGGCTGGCCGACAGCAGGCAGAAGTCGGCCAGCTTGCCGACCTCCAGCGTGCCCTTGAGGTGCTCCTCGAACGCCAGGTAGGCGGCGTCGACCGTGTAGGCGCGCAGCGCCGCCTCGACCGGGATGCGCTCCTCCGGCCCCAGCACCTGGCCGTCGCGCGTGCGCCGCGTCACGGCCGTCCAGATGCTGCGCAGCGGGTCCGGCGGCGTCACGGGCGCGTCGCAGTGCAGCCCGAAGGGGATGCCGTGGCGCAGGGCCGACGCCAGGGGGTCGATGCGCGCGGCCCGCTCCGGCCCGAGGAAGAGGTCGCGGTGGCGGTCGCCCCAGTACCAGACATGGTTGATGAAGAACGAGGCGCACACCCCCAGGCGCGCCATCCGCGCCAGGTCGGCCTCCGTGGCCGTCTGGCAGTGCTCGAGGCGATGGCGGTGGTCCGGCCGCGGGTGCTCGGCCAGGGCCGCCTCGAACGCGTCAAGCGCATACTCGATGGCCTGGTCGCCGTTCGTGTGGATGGCGATCTGAAAGCCGGCGGCGTGGGCCTGCCCCACCAGCTCGCGCAGCCGCTCGGGCGCCACGACCTGGATCCCGCGCGTATCGGGCCGGTCGTGATAGGGCCGGCGCAGGCTCGCGGTGTAGCCCTGGATCGAGCCGTCGCTGATGATCTTGAGGGCCCCCAGCCGGAAGCGGTCGTCCCCGAAGCCTGTGTGCACGGGCAGGTGCTCGCGCCAGCCGATGACGGGGAAGCCGACCACCCGCAGCGGGTAGCCGGGCTCGCGCGCCACCGCTTCGTACACGCGGAAGTGGTGGGAGCGGATGCCGAGGGACACGTCCTGGGCCGAGGTGATGCCGACCTTGGCGAAGGCGGCCGCGCCTCGCCAGGCCGCGGCCAGCGTCTCCTCGTACGTCTCGGACGGCAGCAGGCGTCCCACCAACCCCGTGGCGGTCTCGTGCAGCTCGCCTGTCGGCTCGCCCGCGGCATCGCGCACGATGTGGCCACCCTCGGGGTCGGCGGTGCGCCCGTCGATCCCGGCCAGGGCCAGAGCGGCGCTGTTGACGTACGCCAGGTGGCCCGAGATGTGGCCGATGTAGACGGGCGCCGCCACCGCGTCGAGATCGGCGCGCCCGAGGGCCCGTTTCTCGCGCACCAGCGTGTCGTCGTACCCACGCCCCCGCACCCAGGCCCCCGCCGGCGTGCGCGCGGCCTCCTCCCGCACTCGCGCCACCACGTCGGCGATGCTGGGGCAGGCCGCCGGCGAGGCATCGAGGCGCCCGAGCGACACCCCGTGCATGATGAGGTGGTTGTGCGACTCGACGAAGCCCGGCAGCAGCGCGGCGCCGCCGAGGTCGACCAGCTCGGCCCGCGGCGCGACCCATGGCTTCACCTCGTCGCGGGTCCCGACGGCGACGATGCGCCCGTCGCGCACGGCCAGCGCCTCGGCCAGCGGCAGGGCGGGGTCCAGGGTGACGATCGGGCCCCCCCAGAAGACACGGTCTGCGCCGATCGGCAGGCTCGGCACGGGCTGCACCCCTTCACCAGGCAGTCGAATGCCGTACTCTTATGCGCGCGGTCGCCCGGAGACCTGCTTTCGGCGCCAGGAGGCGATGCGCGTGCCGGCCATGGACGACGCGAAGGTGGCCCACCTTCACGACCTGTACGCCAGCGCCACGTTCGACGCGGCGTCGCGTGCGGTCAGCGGGAAGCAGCCCGTACCAAACCTGCGATCCCAGCGGGATGATGCAATCACGGCTGGTGCTGGATGTGCGCTTTTCGCTGCTCGGGCGGGTGGACTGCGAGCGTCTGGCGCACCAGGCCGGCCCCGTCGTTCACGCGCTTCACGGGAATTACAACCGAGGGGCCTTCGACGAGACGGAGAGCCCGTTCATGATCTTCGAGCTCGTCAAGCC
>JAJYVM010000040.1 GCA_021792015.1 Bacillota bacterium
CCCATCCACAGCTCCGCCCGGTCGGGGTCGAAGGTCTTGGTCTCGTTCAGGTCCTGCCCGGCGCCGAAGGCCCGGTCCCCGGTGCCGGTCAGCACGATCGCGCGCACCGCCTGGTCCGCCTCGGCCAGCCACACCTCATGACGCGGCAGCACGGTGTCCGCGATCCAGGCGCGGACCGCCTCATCCGCGTGGGCGGGCGGCGGGATCGCGGGAACGGCGGCGCGACGGGCGCGCAGGTAGCAGTCCGCCACCGCCGCCGCATCCTGTGCGGCGGCCGTCCGCATGGAGATCAAATCATCGCGCGCGGCCGCTCGGCCGGCGCGCAGCGCAGGTAGCGGTCGAAAGCGGCCAGCATCCGCCCGAACGCGTCCTCCCAGGTGTCGCGGCGCGTGAACATGTGGCTCTCGTCGGGGTAGTAAAGGGCGGCGAAGTCCTTACGCTTGGCCGTGCAGTCGCGCACGATCTCGTCCAGCTGCGCGAAGTCGACGTTCGCGTCGGCGGTGCCGTGCAGGTTCAGGAGCGGCGCCCGCAGCCCCGCGACGAAGTTGCGGGGCGAGATCTGGCGGTATTGCTCGGCGTTGGCCTCGGTCTTCGGCCCGTCCCAGCGGCGCACGAAGGACACCGGCTGGCCGGGGGTGCGGTTCCAGCGCCACCGGGCCCACTGCTCCATGTCCCAGATGCCGGCGATGTTGATGCCCAGCGCGAAGACCTCGGGCCGCTTCGTCAGCGCGGCCAGGGTCATGTAGCCGCCGTAGCTGAGCCCCCAGATGCCGACGCGCTCCGGGTCCACGAACGGCAGGGCCTTCACGTGGTCGGCCGCGGCCACGCAGTCCGCCAGGTCGCCCTGGGCGAACTGCAGGTAGTTGCCCTGCTCGTAGTCCAGCCCGTAGCCCGTGCCGCCGCGGTAGTCGATGGAGATCACCACGTACCCGCGCTGCAGCAGGAGCTGGTTGAAGGCGTAGAACACCGCGTAGGAGTGCATCGGATGCCAGCCGTAGCGCATCTGGCGCGAGGGGCCGCCGTGCACGAACACCAGCGCCGGGTGGCGGGCGGAGCGGTCCAGCCCCGCCGGCACGAAGAGGTCGGCGTGCACACGCATGCCGTCGGCGCTGGAGAGCACGAGGTGCTCAGGCTCGGCGACGGGCTCGCGCGACCAGGCCGCGGGCATGGACGCCGTCCAGGCCGTCTCCGGCCCGCCTTCGGCCGCGATGACCGCCACCTCCGCGCTGCTGCGGGGACCGCTGGCGATGCACGCGATGGCGCTGCCGTCCGGCGACCACGCGGGGTCGCACTGGGTTCCCGGCGTGTGGCTGACCTGCACGGGGTCGCCGCCCGCGTGGGGGGCGTAGCGCCAGATGTGCCGCTGGCGCAGGTCGCCGCGGCTGCTGGCGAAGGCAAGCTGGCGGCCGTCCGGGGAAAAGCACGGGCGCTCCGTCTCCGTGCCGAGGTCCTCATGCTCGCCTGGCAGCAGGAGCTTGCGGTCGCCGCTCGCCACATCGTACAGGACCACGTGCGTCCAGCCGTCGACCGGCCAGGTGTACGCGATGGCGCCGCCGTCCGGGGACACGACGGGCGGCACATGTACGCCGAAGCCCTTGGGGCTCTCGTGACGCTCCACCACGAGCTCGCCGCCGGCGCCGTCGAGGTCGGCGATCACCCACTCGCGCCGCATGGCATCCACGCTGGCGCGCCCAAAGCTCAACCGTCCCTCGCCGATCCAGCCGGCGCCATACTCCCAGTCGGCCGTGCGCGTCCGCCAGAGCAGCCGGCCCGTGGCGACGTCCACGACCGCCAGGTCGCAGGCCTGCCCCTCGCGCAGCCCGCAGGCAAGCCGCGTGCAGCCCGGCGACCAGATCAGCGGCGCCAGGGCGTCCCCCGGCAGTGCGAACTCGCGCAGACGGCCGTCCGGCCAGACCACGGCCAGATGCCCGCGGCGCAGGACGGCGACGGCCCCGCCAGCCGGCGCGCAGGCCAGATCGCCGACAGGGTCGAGCCCGGCAAGCCAGGGAGCCACCTGGCCGGCCACCCACACCTCGTTCTTGACCGCGTACACCAGGTCGCCGCCCGGCGTCCACCCGAAGGCTGCGACCGCCTGCCCGGCCGCGGAGGCGCGGACCGCCGTCCCCGGCCCGGAGGCCGTCCACAGCTCGCGCACCCCGTCCACGTGGTAGGTGAAGGCCAGACGGCTCCCATCCGGCGCCCAGCGGAGCGGCGCCTCCGGATGACGGATGGAGAGCACGTCGTCGATCGTCAGCATGATGGACCCGCCTCCCGAATGCGTCCGGCATGGCCTTCGCCATCCCTGGCCCATGCGTCCGGCATGGCCTTCGCCATCCCTGGCCCATGCGTCCGGCATGGCCTTCGCCATCCCTGGCCCATGCGTCCGGCATGGCCTTCGCCATCCCTGGCTACGGGGTTCGGCGGCAGCTCCCACGCACCTTCACCGGCCCGTCCCGCCGATAGGCTATGATGCTGCCATGAGTACCCCCCGCGGCCTGGCAGCCGCCCTTGCCGTGTCGGCTCTCCTCGGAACGACGCTCCTGGTCTCCGCCTGCGGCTCCGCCGCCAAGGCCCCGGCCGCCGCCACGCCCACGTCGACGGCCACGGCCGGCTCGGCCCAGCGGTGGCCGCACCCGCCCGCCATGCAGATCAATGTGAACAAGTCCTACACCGCCACCCTGCACACCAATTTCGGCAACATCACGATCCAGCTGCTTGCGAAGCAGGCGCCGAACACGGTGAACAACTTCGTGTTCCTGGCCGATCACAACTTCTACAACGGCGACAAGATCTTCCGCATCATCAAGAACTTCATGTTCCAGACGGGCGACCCGAACAACAACGGCACGGGCGGCCCCGGCTACCACTTCGCCGACGAGCTGCCGCCGGCGCTGCCCTACGGGCCGGGCATCGTCGCCATGGCCAACGCCGGCCCCAACACCAACGGCAGCCAGTTCTTCGTCTGCACCGCCGGCCCCGATTGCGCCGGCCTCAACCAGACCCCGAACTACACGGTCTTTGGCAAGGTGACCGCCGGCATGAGCGTGGTGGGCAAGATCGCGGCCGTGCCGGTCACCACCAACCCCGTGACGAACGAGGTCAGCATGCCGGTCACCCCGCCGGTGATCCAGTCGGTCACGATCAGCGTCGGCCCGTAGGGCCCGGATCAGGACCCGTTGTCGCCGGAGGCCGTGCGGAATGCCATTCGAGGGGGTGCCGCCGCGTGAGCATCAAGCGGGAGGTCGTGGCCTCCGAGGCCGTGCTCAGCAGCAACCATCCGCTGGCCTCAGCCGCGGGCCTGCAGATGCTGGCCCGGGGCGGCAACGCCGTCGACGCCGCCATCGCCACCGCCTTTGCCCTGACGGTCGTCGAGCCGATGATGGTCAGCATCTTCGGCGCCGGCATGATGCTGATCCGCGACGGGGCCACGGGCGAGGTCGTGAACATCGACAACTACGCCAAGGCGCCGGCTGCCGCCACCCCCGACATGTTCGAGCCCGCGGAGGGCGGCGCCGACCCGATGGCCACCGTGGGCCGCGCCAACGAGTTGGGCTACCGCGCCGTCGGCGTGCCGGGCGCCCTGCCCGCGTGGTGCGCCATCCTGGCCGAGCGGGGGCGCCTGCCCCTGCGCACCGTCATGGCGCCCGCGATCGCCTATGCCGTCGACGGCTTTGCCGTCTCCCCGTACCTCAACAGCTGCATCTCCCTGGCGGCAGGGGATCTCCGGCGCTTCCCGGCCTCGGCCGAGGTCTTCCTCCCCGGCGGCGAGGTCCCGGCCGTCGGCGCCCGCATCGCCCGGACGGACTATGGTCGCACGCTGGAGCGGATCGCCACCGAAGGCCCCGGCGCGTTCACCGAGGGCGCCATCGCGGAGGCGGTGGCCGCCGACATGGCCGCCAACGGCGGGCTGATCACCCGGAACGACCTGTCGTCCTACCGGTTCGCCCGGAGGACACCCGTACGCGGCAGCTACCGCGGCTATGAGATCGTGTCCGCCGCCCCGACCAGCAGCGGCGGCACCCACATCGTGCAGGTGCTGAACATCCTGGAGGGCTTTCAGCTGAAGCCCGGCGCCGCCTCGCTGCATCTCATCGCGGAAGCCCTGAAGATCGCCTTCGCGGACCGCTTCCGGTACATGGGCGACCCCGACTTCGTGGACGTGCCGGTGGCCTGGCTGACGGACAAGGGATACGCCGCCCAGCGCCGCGCCGAGATCGATCCGCGGCGGGCCACCGTCCACCGGGCGGGGGAGCGGGCCCGCGAGTCGGCCGACACCACGCACCTCACCGTCATGGACAAAGACGGCAACACGGTGGCCATGACCCAGACCCTGCACGCGGTCTTCGGATCCAAGGTGACCGTGCCCGGCACCGGCATGCTGCTGAACAACACCATGTGGCTCTTCGACCCGCACCCCGGGCGGGCGAATTCCATCGCCCCCGGCAAGCGCATGCTCTCCAGCATGTCGCCCACCATCGTCCTCAAGGACGGCAGGCCCCTCATGGCCCTCGGCACCCCCGGCGGCACCCGCATCTTCGCGGCGGTCCTGCAGGCGATCATCAACGTGCTCGATCACGGCATGACGCTTCAGGAAGCGGTGGAGGCCCCCCGCATCTGGACGGACGGCGGTGACCTCGAGGTGGAGGAGGGGATTTCGGCCTCCGTGCGGGCCGAGCTGGTGGCCATGGGCCACCCCGTCAAGGTGGTGCCGCGGGTGGCCGGCGGCATGAACGGCGTCCTGCGCGAGCCGCGGACCGGTCTGCTCCATGGCGCCGCCTGCTGGCGGGCCGACGGCACACCCATGGGCATGAGCGGGGGCTTCACCTCCATCGCGCGCGACGCAGGCGTCCCCGTGGCCTCGGATGGCGTAGGCCGCGCGTGAGGCGCTAACCGTGCTGGCGCTGGCCTGGCGCGGGATCCTGCGGGACCTGGACCGCTCCCTCCTGGCTGTCGCGAGCGTCGCAATCGCCGCAGCCATCCTGGCCGGGGCGCTGGCCCTGCCGGACGGCTTTCCGCCCAGTGCCCAGATCGGCGCGCGCGCCATCGTCGGCGGTGATGTCCTCGCCATGGCGCAGCCATTGCCCGGTCCGGCCGCCAGTGGCAACTGGGCGTGGGTGCCGGCTCAGCACACGTACCGGACCGACCTGCCCCTGTTCTTCCCTGGGACCCTCGGCAGCCTCGAGCCCGCCGGCGCCCCGTCGGCGCTCACCAGTCAGCAACTCCGGCGCCTGGCCGCGCTGCCCGGCGTGACCGCGGTCTACCCCGACTACGCGATGCCAGCCCTGGGGCCCGGCGGCCGGCAGGTGGTCCTTCGCGGCCGGGATTCCACCCTGGATGCGCGGTTGGGCGTGCAGCACCTCATCCAGAGCGGTCGCCCCTTGGCCGCGGGGGACGGCATGGACGCGGTCGTCGACGCGGCCGCGGGGCCGCCCCCGGCGAGCCTGACGCTGCAGGTGCCGACGCTGCGCGGGTCCGTCTGGGACTATGGCAGCCTCCGGACCCTCCACCTCAGGGTGGTGGGTGGCTACAGGGCGCCGGCGGACCAGCCCGCCCAGGTGGAGACGGCCCAGGGCACGGAGGTGGTCGGCCCGACGGGTCCGGAGAGCACCACCGCGTACTGGCCCTCGCCGGATGTCTGGATTCCGCTTTCCACCTGGCTGGCGATTTGGGCGCGGGCCACCCACGGGGCGCCCTTTGCCCCTGCCCAAGCTGGCCTGATCGTCGCCAACACCCTGCGGGCCGCCACGGTCGCGAAGGCGGCCAGCGCGATCGTGCCCGCGGCGATCGAGGTTCCGGACCTGGTGGCCGTGGCCGGCGATTCGTTCGTCCAGCTGGGCGGCAGCCCCGTCGTCACCTCCACGCGCGCCCCCGGCGTGCCCCTGGCCCTCGGCGGCCTCGTGGCCGCACTCGCCATCGTGGCCGCCGCCATGGTGATGGCGGGCACCATGCTGACGCTGGTCGCCGGCCGGCGTCACGAGATCGGGGTGCTGAAGGCCCTCGGCGCCTCCCCGGCCACCATCGCCGGGATGGTGGCCGGGGAGGCGGGGGGCCTGGCGCTGCTGGGCGGGGCGCTGGGGTTTGCCGCGACCCGTCTGGTCGTGACCGTGATCCTGCTGGCCGCCCACGCCCCGGCCGGCGAGATCGTGCTCGGCGGGCTGCGCGAGGCCGGAATCGTCCTCGGCGCCTGCCTGGTGGCCGCCCTGCTCTGCGCGAGCCTGCCGGCCGCCGAGGCGGCCCGCCTGCCCACGATGGCGGTGCTGCGTGAGTCTTAGGGCTGTCGACCTGACGAAGATCTACCTGGTAGGCCAGGGCGTGAAGGCCCTCGACCAGGTGTCCGTCGACTTTCCCCCAGGCTCCTTCACGGTCGTCACGGGCCCATCGGGCTGTGGCAAGAGCACCCTGCTCAGCATTCTCGGCGGGTTGGAGCGGCCCACCTACGGCGAGGTGTGGATGGGGGAGCGGCGGGTGGACCGGCTGGGCGAGGGCGAGCTGGCCCGCCTGCGCCTTGGCTCGATCGGCTTCGTGTTCCAGGCCTTTCACCTGCTGGCCGACCTGACGGCGGCCGAGAACGTGGCGATGCCCCTGCGCCTGGCCCGCCGCCCCGCGGCGCGGGAGCGGGCCCTGGAGCTGCTGGAGCAGGTGGGGCTCGGGCAGCGCGCCGACCACTACCCCCACCAGCTCTCCGGGGGCGAGCAGCAGCGCGTGGCGGTGGCCCGGGCCCTGGCCAACCGGCCCGCCGTGGTGCTGGCGGACGAGCCCACGGGAAACCTGGACAGCCGGAGCGGGACGGACGTCATCGCCCTGCTGCGGCGCTTCAATCGGGAGCAGGGCCAGACGACGGTGGTGGCCTCGCACGACCCCGTCCTGCTGGCCGAGCCCGGGCGGGTCCTCCGCCTGCGGGACGGTCGGGTCGAATGATCCTGCCCTACGCGCTGCGCGGGGTGCGCAAGCACGCCGGGGTCTTTGCCCTTCTGGCGGGCACCGTCGCCGTCTCGGTCGCCCTGGCCGCCCTGCTCCTGGGCGCTGTGAGCTCGGCCACGGCCGCCTTCGTGGCGCGGGTGCCGCCCGTGCCGCTGCCGGCGCCGGCGGTGGCGTTTTATGCCACCGGAGGGGCGGGCTACGCCGCGCAGCGCATGCCCACCAGCCTCGGCCAGCAGCTGGTGGTGGCGGGCCTGCCCGGCACCGCCGGCCCCGGGCCGGGCCAGGTGTCTGCGCCGACTTGGCTGGTTCAGGCGGCCAACCTCCGCGTCGGCGATCCAGTCGTCGTCGGGGGACGCGCGTTCCGGCTGGCGGCGACATACACCGCATCGTGGGACCACGCCCTGCCTGTGCTCTCTGTTGGGCGTGGCTCGCTACCGCTTGCGGGAAAGTTGTACGCTGGAGTTGACCCGCCGCCGGGTGCCGCGTGGGTGCTGCGGCCCGGCACCGGGACGGCCGCGGCCAGGGCTGATCTGGGATCCGTCTACAGTCCAGTCGACCTGGTGGTGGCGGGGGTGGCGGTGCTGGGCGGCCTCGGGGTCGCGGACACCTTCCTGCTCAGCCTCCTGCGGCGCCGGCGCCAGCTCGGCATCGCCCGCGCATTGGGCTGGGAGACCGGCCAGGTGGCCGCCTGGCTGCTTCTGGAGGCCGCCGGCATGGCCGCCCTCGGCATCGTGGTCGGCGCGCTGCTGGCCGAGGCGGTCGCTCCCGCGGCCGGCCTGCCCCGCCCGGGCCCGGCCGATCTCCTGGTGGCGCTGTTGGTCGTGTCGGCCGCTCTGGCGCTGGCTGCCCGCCGCCCCGCCGCCTGGCTGCGGGCGCGCACCGTCTCCGATCTGCTCCGCTGAGGAGGCCTCCGCTGTGGATCCCCTGGCCGTGGTCGACGTCGGCAGCACCACCACCAAGGTCGTGCGGCTGGTGCCTGACGCGGACGGTGCCCTGCACGTCGCCGCGCGGGCCGAGGCGCCCACGACGGTGCAGGAGCCGGCGCGCGACGTCATGGTGGGTGTGGGCGAGGCCCTGGCGGCGGCTGGCGCCGCGGGCGATTCGCTGCTTGCCACCTCCTCGGCGGGCGGCGGCCTGCAGATGGTCGTCACCGGCGTCGTCGGCGGCCTGACGGGCGACAGCGCCCAGCGGGCGGCCCTGGGCGCCGGTGCCATCGTCATGGACGTGATCTCCAACGACGACGGCCGCGACGCCCTGGAGCGCATCGCCCTGCTGCGCGAGCTGCGTCCCGACATCATCCTGGTCTCAGGCGGAACCGAGGACGGCAGCCCCACCCACCCCCTGACCCTTTGCGAGATGGTGGCGGCCGCACAGGTCCAGAGCCGGCTCGGCCCCCCCGTGCCCGTGATCTACGCCGGCAACTCGCGGGCGCAGGACCTGGTGCGCCGGGTGCTGGAGCCCGTCTGTCCCGTCATCTGCGTCAGCAACCTGCGGCCCGCCATGGAGCGCGAGGACCTGGCGCCCGTGCGCGACGGCATCCACCAGGTGTTCCTGGAGCACGTGATGGCGCACGCGCCCGGCTACGAGGGCCTGCTCGCCCGCACCGGCGGCCGCATCGAGCCGACGCCGGCCGCCGTGGGCCGCGTCATGCGGGTGCTGGCCGAGCACCACCGCGTCAACATCCTCGGCTGCGACGTCGGCGGCGCGACCACGGACGTCTTCTCGGTGGTCGACGGCCAGTACACGCGCACGGTGAGCGCCAACCTCGGCATGAGCTACAGTCTGCCGAACGTCCTGGCGCAGGCCGGCCTGCCGGCCATCGCCCGCTGGCTGCCCGCGCCGGTTCCCGAGGATGCCCTGCGCAACACCCTGCTGAACAAGATGGTGCATCCCACGACCCTGCCCGACGAGCCGGGGGATCTGGCCATCGAGCACGCGGTGGCCCGCGAGGTCCTGCGGGCGGCCATGGCCCACCACCGCAGCCTCGCCGTCGGCCTGCGCGGGGTGCGCACCGAGCTCGGCTTCGAGAACCTGTTCGCCCAGCGCACGGGCCTGCCGCTGATCCGCACCGGCAACATCGAGGTCGTGATCGTCTCCGGGGGTGTGCTGGCCCACGCCCCCCACCCGGGGCAGGCCCTGCTGATGCTGCTGGATGGCCTGGGGATCGGCGGCTACTTCCGCTGCTACCTCGACGCCAGCTACCTGCTGCCGCAGCTGGGCGCGCTCGGGGCCGCACACCCGGACGCCATGGAGCCGGTGCTGTTCCGCGACTGCCTGAAACCGCTGGCCACCTGCATCGCCCCGTTCGGGCGGCACCGCCTGCCGGGGAGCCTCGCCACCGTCCGGCTGCGGCGGGACGGCGGCCGCACGGAGGCCGAGGTGCGGCCGGGGCGGATCGGCCGTCTGGAGCTGCCACCGGGGGAGCGCGGGGAGATCGAGGTCATCCCCCGGGCGGGCGTGGACGTGGGGCGGGGTCCCGGCCAGCCCGTGCGCGACGTGGTGAACGGCGCCCTCCTCGGGGTGGTGCTGGACGGGCGCGGGCGCGAGCCCGCGGCCGAGCCGAGCCCGGAGCGGTGCGCCGAGTGGCTGAAGGCCCTGTTGCCGGAGGGAGCGCTCGCGGTTTCGGCGTAGCGCGGCGCACGCGCCGGGAAGTCCCGCCAATAACGGCCTTCGCGGCTGGCAGGCGCGGCTGTGGGGACCATGGGAGGCTGCGTGGTGGCGGAGCAGAACCTGCTGTCGAGGGAGCAGCTGCGCGTCGTGCGGCGCCTGCCCGTGCTCGGGGACGTCCTCGTGGCGGTCGGGGACGCCGTCGAGCCCTGGACGGTCCTGGCCCACGCCCAGCAGATGCCGGGGGACCCTTACGTCGTCGAGCTGGCGGCGCCGGGCCGCGCCGTGCCCGAGCCGGCTGTCCTGGAGCGCGGCCTCCAGGTGGCGGTCGGCGACGTGGTCGCCGAGGACGACATCCTCTGCCACCTGCCCGGGCAGGACGTGCGTGCCCCCGTCGCGGGCCGGGTCGAGCTGGTCTCCCTGGTCCGCGGCCGGATCCTGCTGCGCGAGGACCCCCGGTCCGCGCAGCCCGTCGTCGTCATCGATGCGGCCCGCCAGCTGGACATCTGGCGGGCCATGCTGCCGATGTACATGGTGCGCCAGGCCGGCCAGCAGGTGGCTCGGGGCGGGGTGATCGCGGCGGCGCCGGGCCCGCACGGGTCCCTGCGCCACGTGCTGGCCCCCGCCGCGGGCACCATCGAGCGCATCGACCCGCAGACGGGCTACGTGTACCTGGTGCGCCCGGTGCGCTCCAGCCAGGTGACGGCGTTCCTGCGCGGGCGGGTCGAGGAGGTGCTGCCGAGCGAGGGCGCCGTAATCGAGTGTGTCGCCACCGTGCTGCAGGGCGTCTACGGGGTCGGTGGCGAGCGCTGGGGCGACCTGGTGGCCATGGGGCAGGACGGCCTCACGGCTGAGGCCATCACGCCCGATCTGAGCGGCAGGGTGCTGGCCACGGCGGGACAGCTGACGGGCGGCGCCCTGGCTCGGGCCCGGTCGGTCGGCGTGGCGGGCCTGGTGGCCGGCAGTTGCGACGGTGGCGAGCTGGCCGCGGCCACCGGGCGCGAGCCGGGGTCCGTGACGGGCCGGGAGGATCTGCCCTTCGCGCTGGTCCTGACGGAGGGCTTCGGCGCCCTGTCGATGCACCCGGCCGCCTGGGCGCTGCTGCAGGCGCAGAACGGGCGCACCGTGTCCCTGACCGGCGCGACCCAAATCCGCTCGGGCGGCCTGCGCCCACGGGTCATCCTGTATACGGAGGCCGCACCCGTGCGCCGGGGCGGCGGCCTGGTCGCGGGCGGGCGCGTGCGGGTGCTGCGCGGGCGGCACTTCGGGCGCTCGGGCACCCTACTCGCGACGGCCGAGGCGCCGCGCACCTTCCCGAGCGGGGCGACCCTTGCCGCTGCCCGGGTGGATGTGGATGGCGCCGGTGAGGTCTGGCTGCCGCGGGCCAACCTCGAGGCGCTGGAGGACGGAGGTGCCGCCGGTGCCTGAAAACGCCCCTGATCTGCACCGGCAGGCGATCCTGGTCGGGTGCGCGCTGGCGGTGGCCGCCTTCGCCGTCCAGTTTGCCTTCGAGGTGCTCTGGCCGGACGCGGTGTTCGCCGCCCTGCTCTTGGTGCTGTACCCCGCCGTGAAGGTGATCGGCGACCGCCTGGCCGTCGCGATGGCCCCCCTGGCCCCCCGCCCGCGGCCGGACCACGGTTGGCTGAATTGGCTCCGGCTCGCCCTGCCCGCCGCCCTGCTGCAGCTCACCGTCGTCGCCCTTGGCGCCACCCCCGTCCGCAGCGTCGCCGCCGCGTTTCCCTGCGCGCTCTTCGTGGCCGAGCTCGGCTGGCTGCGCGCCGGCATGCAGGAGAGGGACGCGGACTCCCTGGGCCGGCGGCTGGAGGCATGGCCCTAAAGGATTCTGGCCCGCCCGGCGTCCGTGCGTGGCGTCCTCACCACGGCTACCTCGCCCCGTTCAGCACATCGCGCGCGTGGTGACGCTCGGGGCCGTATGGATCGCCTTTCTGCCCACCGCCGGCGGGTGGCTCACCACCGGATCGGGAAGGCGCTGCCCCCGCTCGGGCGAAACGTTCGCCTTGCCTCCGACGACCCCGGCTGCGGGTGCGCGCGTGAGGCATTGCCCGCGATTGGGCACCAGCCGGCCCTCCCCGGCCCCGGCCGGCGGTTCCCCGGCGTGACCCCCCGCCCACGCCACGGCGCCTCCGTCAGCGCAAATTCACGGCGGGCGCATGCCCGCCGCGCAGGGTCAACTTTGCCAGCGGCCAGCTCGATGGAGGTACGGGAGGGGGCACCTTGCGGATCGCCCCGCTCAGCGAGCGGGTGGTCGGCGAGCGGCTCGGGCACGCGATCCACGACCGCCGCGGGCGCGTCCTGCTGGCGGCCGGGGTCACGCTGACGCCGCGCTATGTCAGCGTGCTGCGCCGGCGCGGCTACCTCTCCGTGCCCCTTTTCGACCCCCTGGCGCCCGATGCGGTGCCGCTCGACGTCGTCCGCGCGGAGGTCCGCCAGCACGCCACGGCGGCCATCCGTGAGACGCTGCGCCAGGCGGTCGCGGACGGCAGCGTCGCGCCGGAGACCCTCGTGCAGGTGGTCGACCAGATCCTCGATGACCTCGCCGTCAGCCCCGACCTCGCCTATAACGTGAGCTGCCTGCGCAGCCTGCGCGAATACCTCTTCGTCCACTCCGTCAACGTGTGCGTGTACGCGCTGACGGTGGCGGAGCCCCTGGCCCTCGAGCGGGACCAGCTGCGCGACCTCGGGGTCGGCGCGCTGCTCCACGACATCGGCAAGATCTACTACCTGGAGCTGGTCAACAAGCGCGGGCCCCTGACGCCGGAGGAGCAGGCGGTCATCCGCCGCCACACGACGGACGGCTACGAGCTGCTGCGGCGTCAGGCCGGCATCGACCTGCTGTCGGCGCACGTGGCCTACCAGCACCACGAGCGGCTGGATGGCTCCGGCTACCCGCGCGCGCGGCGGGGCGCGCAGATCCACCCCTGGGCCCAGGCCGCGGCCGTCGCCGACGTCTACGACACGATCACGGCGGACCGCACGTACGGCAAGGCGATTCCGCCGCACGAGGCCATGGCGGAGGTGTGGCGGCAGGCCGAGGCGGGCCAGCTCAACCGCCAGCTCGTCCGCCAGCTCATGCTGCGCGTGGCCGCGTACCCCGAGGGCACGATCCTGGCCCTGGAGTCGGGCGAGATCGGCGTCGTCGTCGGCCAGGGGCGGCAGGGGGGCGACCGGCCGCGGGTCCGGGTCCTCGCCGATGCCCGCCGCGAGCCCGTGGCGGGGGGCGAGCGGATCATCGACGCGCGAGAGCCGGAGACCACGGTGCGCCGGGTGCTGGCCGACTACCCCGCGCGGCTGCGGCGCCAGCTGGGCGACGCCCTGCTCGCGTAGCGCGCATCGCGCGCCCCGGGGTGCGCTACTTCGCCTTCTCCAGCACCTGCCACACCCGCCGGTCCGCCTGCCCAAGCGTCCAGATGGCGATCCCCCCCAGGTGGTCCTTCACGACCAGGTCGATGCGCTGCCGGACGGTGGCGCTGTTCTGATACCAGACGATGTGCCTGCTGCCGCTGCTGTCCGTGTACCGGAAGTACGGGTTCTGGCTGACCGGGTCGGTCCTGATGGTGGCCTTCTCGCGGGCGGCCAGCTTCGTGATGTAGTCCAGGGGGTACTCGGCGGCGTTGGTGCTGCCGACGGGCCAGTCGTAGCCGTAGACCCCGGCCGCGATCACGATCTTGTTGCCCGGCAGGATGCTGCGGAAGTAGGCGACGTTCTGCTGCACCCACGGCCAGGGCGAAACCGGTCCGGCCGGCCCGCCGGAGGAGTGGTTGTCGTAGAGCATGACCACCTCGTAGTCCACGTACTTGGCCAGCGCCTGGTAGTCGTAGACGCCGTAGATGCTGGCGGGGACGCCGACCTTGGGGAACACGGACATCGAGAGCTTCACGGACGGGGGCAGCGCCTTGCGCAGGTCGGCGATGAAGGTCGTCAGGTCGGTGCGCAGGCTGCGCGGCAGCAGCTCGAAGTCGATGTGGATCTCCTGGTAGCCGTTGGTGCGGGCGATGGCCACGATGTTGCGGATGGCCCTGCTGCGGACGGACGGGATGCTCACCATGTTGGAGCCCAGGTTGTTGATGAGCACCCCCATCAGCATGCCGTGGCTTTTCACGTACTGGATCACCTCCGGGCGCGGCGGCCCCGCCGGCTCGCGCAGCCCGCCGCTGCCGTCCACGCTGTACCAGTAGGCCAGCACCGTGTCCACGACCTTGGGGTGGTTCACCAGCGAGGGGAACGAGTCCGTGAAGATCTTGCTCCAGCCGTTCTCGAAGTAGCCGATGATGTTGGGCCCGGCCGGCGCCGGTGCCGGCTGGAGCCGTCGCGGCAGCCCGGCGCTGTCGCTCACCAGCACGGCAGCGACGATGGCCGCCGCCGCCAGGCTGGCCAGCGCCGCCGGCCCGCGCCAGCCCCGCGGCCGGCCGAACGCCGCGGCCATGCGCCGCACCGCCAAGTCGAGGTCCGCCCGGATCTGGTCGCGGCGCTCCCGGATGCGGTTGCGCAGATCCTGCTTCATGGGGGGTAGTATGCGGTCCCGGCGGCCGGCCGATTTGCGGGAGCGCCCGCGCCCGCGAAAATCGGCGGGTGCGAAGCGCTACAGTGAAGGGGCGGGCCCTCGTTGCCCGCGACCTCGACACGATGCATGCGGAGGCGTTCACAGTGCGAGAGGACGACGTGGTGGTGGTGGCCGGGGCGCGCACGCCCTTCGGCCGGTTTCTTGGGTCGCTGGCCCCGCTGCCGGCGACCGAGCTCGGCGGGCGGGCGATCGCGGAGGCGGTGCGGCGCGCCGGCGTCCCCGGCGCCGAGGTCGACTATGCGTTCATGGGCATGGTGGTGCAGGCGGGCGCCGGCCAGATTCCGTCGCGGCAGGCGAGCATCGCCGCCGGCCTGCCGGTCACCGTCCCTTCGGACACCATCAACAAGGTCTGCGCCTCGGGGCTGCGCGCGGCCAACCTGGCCACCCTCTTCCTGCGCCAGGGGGAGGGCCGCGTGGCCGTGGCCGGCGGCATGGAAAGCATGTCGAATGCCCCCTTCCTGCTGTCAGCCGATGCGCGCCGCGGCCTGAAGATGGGCGACCGCGCCCTGGTCGACGCCGTGGTGTACGACGGGCTGACATGCGCCTTCGGCCATTGCCACATGGGGGTCTACGGCAGCGAGGTGGCGCGGGAGTTCGCCATCGAGCGCGCGGCCCAGGACGAGTGGGCCCTGCGCAGCCACCGGCGCGCGGCGGCCGCGACGGAGGCGGGCCGCTTCGCCGAGGAGATCGTGCCCGTGGAAGTCACGCAGCGGCGGAACGAAACCCCGCAGGTGGTCACTGCCGATGAATCGATCCGCCGCGACACCTCTCTGGAGCGCCTGGCGGCGCTCCCACCGGCCTTTGCAGCCGACGGGACGGTGACGGCGGGGAACGCCCCGGGGCTGTCCGACGGCGCGGCCGCCATGGTGCTGATGACGGCCGCTGAGGCCCGGCGGCGCGGGGCGACCGTGCTTGGCCGCATCGTGGCGTTCGGGTCGGCCTCCGCCGAGCCGCGCTACCTGCACACGGTGCCGTGGCTGGCCGCGGAGCGGGCCCTGCAGCGCGCGGGCCTCGCCAAGGACGACGTGGCGCTTTGGGAGATCAATGAGGCCTTTGCCGCGGTCACGCTGACCTCGGTGAAGCTGGGCGGGATCGACCCCGAGCGCGTGAACGTGAACGGGGGCGCCGTCGCGCTCGGCCACCCGGTCGGCGCCAGCGGCGCGCGGCTGCTGCTGACCCTGCTCTATGAGCTGCGGCGGCGGGGCGGCGGCTGCGGTGTGGCCTCGCTGTGCTCAGGCGGCGGCCAGGGCGAGGCGACGGT
>JAJYVM010000521.1 GCA_021792015.1 Bacillota bacterium
GGCGACCTCTCGGGGGGCGAGCGCAACCGCCTCTCGCTCTGCCGCCTCACCCTGGCCGGCGACAACGTGCTGCTGCTGGACGAGCCGACCAACCACCTGGACATCCCGGGCCGCGAGGCGCTGGAGGCCGCCCTGCTGGCCTTCCCCGGCACCCTGGTCGTCGTCAGCCACGACCGCTACCTCCTGGACCGCCTGGCCACCCGCATCTGGGCCGTGGGGGAGGGCGCCGTCACGGACTTCGCCGGTGGGTACAGCGCCTATGCGGCGTGGCGCGAGGCCCCAGCGGCCCCGCCGCCGCCCCAACCCGCTCGCAGGGCCGCCCGCCCGGCCGCCGCGCCGAGGCCGGCCGCCAAGCCGGACGTCGATATGACGGCCCTGGAGGCGACCATCGCCGCCCTGGAGGCCGAGGTCGCCCTCCGCGGGGAGCGCCTGGGCGAGCCTGATCTCTACAAGAGTGGTGACGCCGCCGCCGCCATCGCCGCCTACGAGACCGCGAAGGCCGAATTGTCACGGCTCTATGCCGCCTGGGAGGCAGGAGTCGCCGCCCAGGGCGCGAAGGACGGCGACGGGGGCAGGGGGGAGCGCCATGGCTGACCAGGCGCGCGTCGTGGTCACGATCTTCGGCGAGGAGTGCGCGCTGCGCGGGGACGGCACGCCCGAGCGGCTGCGCGGCCTCGGCGCCCTCGTGGACGCCCGCATGCGCGCCGTGGCCGGGCGGACACCGCAGCTGAGCAAGACGCGGGTGGCGATGCTGGCGGCCCTGCAGCTGGCGGACGAGCTCGGCCGCCTGCAGGAGGTGCTGGTGACCCGCGCCGAGGGCACGCCGGCGATCGAGGAGCGGCCCGTGCCCGCCCAGGCCCAGGCGCCGGCGCCGCCGCCGCGCCGCATCACCCGCCGTCCGCGCGCGTAAGGCGGGATGAGCGTCCCGAGCGGCTGGCAGAGCAACCGGGCGCTCTACCTGCTGTTCAACCGCTTCGCCGACCTCATCGAGATCGAGGGCGGGCAGGACGCCAAGAAGTCGGTGTCGTACCGCCGCGCCGCCATCGCCCTGCGCAACCTCGACCAGCCCGTGGACGCCATGGCCGCGGAGGGCCGCCTGCGCGAGATCCCCGGCATCGGCGCCGTGCTGGCCGCCAAGATCGGGGAGTACCTGCAGACAGGCCACGTCGCGGCCCTGGACCGGCTGCAGGCCGAGATCCCGGCCGGCGTGGTCGAGCTGCTGGCCCTGCCCGGCGTGGGCGCCCGCACGGCCGGCCACCTGTGGCACGCCCTGCACGTCACCTCCCCGGCGGACCTGGAGACCGCGATCCGGGCCGGCCGGCTCAAGGAGCTCGGCGGCTTCGGCCCCAAAAAGGAGCAGGCACTGCTGGCCGCCATCGGGGGCTTCCGCAGTCCGCGCCTGATCCTCTCGGCGGCGTGGGACCTGGCCGATGCCCTGCGCGAGCGCGTGGCGGCGGTGCCGGGCACGTCGCGGGGGGAGGTGGCGGGGGAGGCCCGGCGCGGTTGCCCGCTGTCCGGGGCCGTCGTGCTCGTGGCGGTGGGCGAGGGGGCCGCCATCGCGGCGGCGCTCTCCCGGCTCGCGCTTTGGGCGCGCGATGGCGCGCCTATGCCCGTGGCATCCGCGGTCACGGCCACGCTGGATGGCGGGGTGCCGCTGCGGATCGCGCTCAGCCCGCCCGCGGCCTTCGGCACGGCCATGTGCCTGGCGACGGGGAGCGCCGCGCACCTCGCCGCCCTGGGCGAGCTGCCCGCCGCGGCGGAGGAGGAGGCCGTCTACAGCGCCCTCGGCCTGCCCTGGATCGCGCCGGAGCTGCGCGAGGGGACGGGCGAGGTGGAGGCGGCGCGGGCGGGCCAGCTGCCCGACCTGCTGCGGGAATCCGACATCCGGGGCGATCTCCACACCCACACCCGCTGGTCGGACGGCTCGGCCTCCGTCGCCGAGATGGCGTCGGCCGCCGCCGCGCGCGGCGACCGCTACCTGGCCATCACCGACCACTCGCGGGCCCTGGTGATCGCCCACGGCCTCGGTCCGGAGGAGATCCGCCGCCAGCGGCGCGAGATCGAGGAGGCCCGGGCCAGCACGGGCATGGTCCTGCTGCAGGGCTGCGAGGTGGAGGTGCTGGCGGACGGGCGGCTGGACCTCGACGACGAGAGCCTGCGCGGCCTCGACTTCATCATCGCCTCGCTGCACAGCCGCTTCGGCCAGGACGGGCCGACGATCACGGAGCGGGCGCTGCGCGCCCTGCGCCACCCGCTTGTGGACATGGTCGGCCACCCCAGCGGCCGGCGGCTGCCGGAGCGGCCGGAGTATCCCATCGACCTGGAGCGGCTGGTCGACGAGGCGGCGGCGGCCGGCAAGGCGCTGGAGGTCAACGGCTCGCCGGACCGCTGCGACCTGGACGGCGTGTGGGCGCGGCGCGCGGCCGCAAAGGGCGTGCCGATCTCGGTCGACAGCGACGCCCACGGCGTGAGCGGCCTCGCCTTCCGGCGGTTCGGGGTGATGACGGCCCGGCGCGGGTGGTTGCAGGCCAGTCAGGTGCTGAACACGCGCGAGCCTGAGGGGCTGCTCGCCTGGCTGCGCCGCCGGCGCGGCGCATAGAACGACAAGAAAGGCC
>JAJYVM010000522.1 GCA_021792015.1 Bacillota bacterium
CTGCTCGTCGGGCGGCGGCACGAAGCCCTTGACCTGGTTGCTGACCGCCCAGAGGTCGTCGGTCTGGTACAGCGGGACGTCCAGCGCCGCCGTGTGCACGATCTGCTCGATCTGGTAGAAGTCCTGCAGCCGCTGGCTCTGGTTGACCGTGTTCTCTTCAGCCTTGATCAGGGCGTCAACCTTTGGATTGTAGTAGCTCGGGTTCCAGTACTGGCCCTTCTGGTAGCTGGGGACCACGATGCCGTCCATGTCGAGCGTGCCGCCGCCGCCCCAGAAGAACTCGTACATGTTGCCGGCCTTGCTCTTGGGCACGAGGTCGGTGTAGAGGGTCTGGAAGTCCTCCGGCTGCAGCTTGACGTTGAAGCCGACGGCGTCCAGGTAGTCGGCGATGGCCTGGGCCACCTCGGCGAACTGCGTGTTGCTGCCGTCATAGGTGAACGTCAGCTTGGTGCCGGGCTTGATGCCCGCCTGTGCCATCAGCTGCTTGGCCTTGGTCGGGTCGTACGGGTAGGGCTGGATGTTCGGGTCGTACCCGAAGGTCTGGGGCACGGCGATGGTGTTCACCATGCCGCCGTAGCCGTTGAGGATCTTCTTGATGATCTCCTGCTTGTTGATGGCGTAGTTGACGGCCTGCCGCGCGATGGCGGTCGTCAGCGGCGCATGCGCGACATCGATGCGGACGAAGTACACGGTGAACGTCTTGGCCACCTGCAGGGTGTAGCCGGAGAGCGCCTTGATGGCCGGGGCCTGGCTCGGCGGGATCATCTGCGCCAGCTGAACGGAGCCCGCCTCGGCCGCCGAAACGCGCGAGGTGGCGTTGGGCAGGAACTCGAACTCCGCGTTCTGGATGTTCGGGGCGCCGCCCCAGTACTTCGGGTTGGCCTTCAGGGTCACCGAGCTGCCCTCGACGTAGTTCGTCATGATGTACGGTCCCGTGCCCACCGGGTGCTTCTGGTAGTACTTCTCGCCCTTGCTCTTCATGTACTGCGGCGGCACAATCGCGGCCTGGTAGCTCGCCGTCTTCTGCACGAAGAGCGGGTCCACCCGGTTGAGGTTGAACTGGACGGTGTAGTTGTTCACGGCCTTCACCGACGCCAGCGACGTGAAGGATGAGTGCACCGGGAACTTGGCGCCCTGCGGCCCGATGATGCGGTCGAAGGTGTAGACGACGGCGGCGGCGTTGAACGGCTCGCCGTTGCTGAAGCTGACCCCCTGGCGCAGATCCATGACGACGGTCTTCGAATTCGTGTACTTCCACGAGGTGGCGAGCAGCGGCTGCAGCTTGCCGTTGGTCCCGAACATCGTCAGCGACTGGACGACGTTGGGCAGGACCTCCTCGGTGGCGATCAGCGCGGTCTCCATCGGGTCCCAGTTGCCGGTCGGGTCGCCGTAGCTGTCGGCGATCTTCAGGACCCTGTTCGCGTTGGCGGCCGTCGAGCTGCTCGAGGCGGCCGATCCGGGGGTCGAGGTGGAGGCCGCGCCCCCGCAGGCGGCCGCGAGCCCGAGGACCGCGATCAGGGCCACGGGGGCGAGACGTCGGCCGATCAGCATCGGTTTCCCTCCCACGGACCGATGTACGGGCCGGATACCGCAACGCCAGCGTGTCCCGTCGGTTGCCGGGGCACAAAGGCCGCGCGGCGGCCGCCGCCTGCTGGCGAAACGGCGCCGCTCGTGTAGCGGCAACGATTCTCCGCGCGGTCGGGCACTCCTTCCGTCGACGGGCACCCCATGTTGGTTGGTGGAGCGAGGTTGGGAGCCGCGCCACGATGCTTGTGCCGGCGGCCTGCGCCGCTTCGGCGCGGCAGGGCTGCCGCGGCGCGCGGGCGAACCGCCCGTGGCGGGGGTGGGTGCAGCATCGCGGCGAGTTCTCTCGTCGTCCTGGCCCTGGACGTCGGCACAACGTGGTGCAAGGCGCTGGCGTTCGACCGGCGGGGGCGGATCCTGGCCGCACGCCGGCGGCGAAGCGGCCTGGATGGCCAGGGCCCGGGCAGCCTGGCCGGGACCGCCGATACGGCGTTGGCCACGCTGCGCGAGCTCGTCGGCGCCCTGCCCGCCGGTTCCGCGCCCATCGCCCTTGGCCTGGACGCCGCCTTTCGCCCGGGGATCTGCCTCGACGCCGCGGGGCGCCCATTCGGCCTGCCGCTCGACTGGACGGCGCCGGTGGGGCAGGTGGAGCAGTTGGCGGCCGACCCGGGGTGGGGTGCCGCCGGGATGACGGCCCACGCCAACGCCGGGGCCATGGCGCTGCGCCTGCAGGGGCTCGGTGCCCGGCGCCGGCGGATCCGGCGGGCCGGCGCCATGATCAGTCTCCTGGCGCACGCCCTGACGGGCCGGTGGGTGATCGATCCGGCCAACGGCCCCGGAGGCCCCGTCTGGCCCCCGCCCGTCGTGGCGGCCGTGGGCGGCGGGGGCGGGGCGCTGCCCGAGGTCGTGCCGTTCGGGTCGGCCATCGGCGGCCTGGTGGCGGCGGCGGCGCGGTGTAGCGGCCTGCCCGCCGGGCTGCCTGTCGCGATGGGCGGCCATGACGGCGCCTGCGCCAACCTCGGCGCCCTGGCCTGCCGGCCGGGGGACTGCTGCCTGACCATCTCGACGAACTTCGTCCCGCGCGCGGTGG
>JAJYVM010000523.1 GCA_021792015.1 Bacillota bacterium
CGCGCGGAGCCGCCCTCCAGGGCTCCCCTCAACCCTCTCATCGGTGCGCCATGACGCTGATGTCAGCCGCCGGCACGCCCGCCACGCGCTCCACGGCATCCGCCGCCCGGACGGCGTCGGCCTCCAGCAGGTGGCTGGCCTCCAGCACCACCACGGCCGAGGCGGGCTGGTTGTTCAGGTAGACCACGGCGTTGGGATACCCCTTGGCCAGCAGCAGGGCCCGGATCTCCGCCTCCTGGTCCTGCCGGCGGCCGAGGGCGACGACCCGCGCGGCGGCGGCGGCCCGCACGGAGGCCGTGGCCGCCGCGTCGGCCTGCACCTGCTCATCCAGGGCCAGCTCGCGGCTCTCGGCCTTCTGCTGATCCAGGAGGGCGGTGGCGAAGTAGCCGCCGGTCACCGTCGCGACCGTCGCCGGCGCCACCGGAGCCTGCACGGGCTTGGCCGGGACGGCGACCGGCTTCGCCTTCGGCTGCGGCCACGACGCCACGATCACGGCCAGAGCGGCGGCCACGAGGACCACGAAGACCAGAAACCGCGCGCGCCGGTTGGCGCTCAGCGGGCTGGCCGCGCCTGCGGGCGCCGGGGTCGGAGCCACCACGCGGGTCACCTTTCGCGTGCGCGGGGTCAGGTTGATGATCACAGCGGGATCGCCTCCCTGTGCTTGTTCACGAGCCCTGCAGCACCCGAACCTCGAAGATGGGCACGCCGAGAGCGGCGGCCGCCGCCTGCGCGAGGGCCGCGGCGACGGTGGGGTCGCCGGCGCCGCTGGCCACGACCAGCACGCTGGTCACCCGGGGGCCGTTCACCTGCACCGGCAGGGCCGCATTTCCAACCACGACCGTCTGCTGGCTCGACTGGCTCTGGCTCTGCGACGGGGAGCCCGCCTGCGTGGTCGTGCTGCGGGTGTGGTCCACGGCGTAGACCTGCTGCTCGGTCGCGCCCAGGGCCACCTGGACGCGCACGGTGCCGGCCCCCGCCACCTGGCTGAGGATGCCGGCGAGCTCCACGCTCATGGCCGAGGCCTCCGCCTCGACGGCGCCCTCCGGCTGGGGGCTCGCGGCCAGCGACTGCTCCGGCGCGGTGGGGCTGCCCAGCGAGCGCAGCGACATGAACAGCAGCCCGACCACCACCGCCATGATCAGGTAGCGGATCAGGGTCTTATCCCGGGGCTTCAGGGCGCTCCAGGTCGTCACGGGATCCGTACCTCCCTCACGCTCACCTGGCCGGGCGCGATGCCCAGGGCGGCGGCAACGCGGGTCGCCACGGTGGCGGCGACATCCGCCGAGGCGCGCACGCTCACCGTGGCCGACTCGACCGCCGGCTCGCTCTCGCCCTGGGCCGGCCCCAGCACCACCTGGGCCGTGGCCCCTGCCACCCCCGTCACCGACTGGGCCGCGGCGACCGCCCGGTCCGCCAGCATCTGCTGGAAGACGTCCCGGGTCTGCGCCGCCTCGGAGGGCAGGGCCACCGCCGGCGGGATCGCGGCGTCCGGCAGCGACCAGGACACGCCCTGGTGCAGGACGTTCAGGAGCGGCGTCAGCACCGCCAGCAGCACGATCAGGCCCAGCACGGCGCGGGCGTACCCCTGCAGACGCCCCACCGGCATCAGCAGCTCAGCCACGCCGGCCATCAGCACGACGGCCGCCAGGTGGCCGACCCAGGTCCCGAGGGCGCTCATCGCAGCATCATCACGGCGCTGGTGGCGCCCACCAGCACCGTCAGGGACAGGAAAAACATCAGCCCGACGACGCCGACCGTGACGGCGAAGAGGGAGAGGGTGGACGACACCCCGCTCAGCACGTGGACGACGCCCTCGCCGCCGACGGGCTGGGCCAGGGCCGCCGCCAGCCGGAAGCAGAGCCAGATCGCCACCAGCTTGGCCACCGGCAGCAGCACCGCCAGGGCCACGACCAGCAGCCCGGCGATGCCGAGCCCCGTCTTGACCAGAAATCCCGAGGTCACCACCAACTCGGCCGCGTCGGCGAAGACGCCGCCCACGACGGGCACGAACGTCTTCACGGCATACTTGGCGGCCCGCAGGGCGACGCCGTCGGCCACGGCCCCGGCCGCCCCCTCCACCGAGACGACGCCGATGAAGGCCGCCAGCAGCAGGCCGGTGGCCCCGAGCGCCACCTGGCGCAGCAGGGCGGCCAGGCTGCTGAGCCGGAACGTGGGGTTGAGCGAGGAGACGATGTCCAGCACCGCGCCGAGGAGCAGGACGGGGAACACCCAGGTCCCCACTGCCCAGCCGACCAGGTTGACGACGAACAGCATGGCCGGGTGCAGCAGGCCCGCGGAGGCGAAGGCCCCCGAGGCCACGAGCAGGCTGAACAGGGTGGGCAGCAGGGCCAGCATGAAGTCGCTGAGGTCGTGGACCGAGGCCCTGGCGATGGTCAGGGCCTGCACGAAGCCGACGAGGACGATGGCGCCGAGGGCCAGGAAGATGACGGCGTCCGCCAGCTTGCTGACGGCGTCGCCCTCGAACGAGGCCTGGATGTGGCGCAGGATCGCCGCCAGCACCACAAGGACCAGCAGCTCGCCCAAAAGGCGCAGGCTCTGCCGCACCTCGCCGACGAAGACGCCCGCGACGGCGCGCAGGATGTCCTGCGGCT
>JAJYVM010000524.1 GCA_021792015.1 Bacillota bacterium
CCTGCAGGCGGTGCGCGAGCCGGCGGCGCGGCAACGGCTGATCGCGTCGTTCGACATCGGGCTGACCGAGGGCGAATGGGCCCTGGGCTACCGGTGGGACATCGCGATCGGCGGACGGCTCGGCACGCCCATGGAGGGGTGGTGGCCATGACGCCATGGCGGAGGCCATCGCCGACGGCAGCGCAGAGCCCAGCGCCCACGCCATCGCAGACGGCGGGCCCGTTTCTGCACATGGGCTTTGACTGGTTGGGCGGCGAGAGGTTGGTCGAGCCCTCGGCGCAAGGGGCGCTGCGCATTCACGGGCGGGTGCTGGACGGGGCCGGCGAGCCCGTGCCGGACGCCAGCGTGGAGATCTGGCAGGCCGATGGCGTGGGGCGCTTCCCGCCCGAGGCGCCGTGGTCGGGGTTCGGCCGCAGCCTCACGGACGGCGCCGGCCGCTTTCAGTTCGTGACGGTCAAGCCGGCCGCGCTGCCCTCGCCCGAGGGACCGGAGGCGCCCCACATCGACGTGTCCATCTTCGCGCGGGGCCTGCTGCAGCGCCTGGTCACCCGCATCTACTTCCCGGACGAGGCAGCGGCCAACGCCGCCGATCCCGTGCTGCGGTCGATCGCGGACGCGGCGGTGCGCCGTTCGCTGGTGGCCGTGGCCGAGGCGGACGGGGGCCTGCGCTTCGACATCCACCTCCAGGGTCCGGACGAGACGGCCTTCTTTGCGTACTGACGGCGGCCTGTTCGACCAGATCGCCGCGGGCCCGGAGCTGCTGGCGGCGACCGGCGATGCGGCCTGGCTGCAGGCGATGCTGGATGCGGAGGCCGCCCTGGCCTCGGCGCAAGCCGACGCCGGGATCGTTCCGGCCGGGGCCGCCGCTTCAGTCGCAGCCGCCTGCCGCGCGGAGGCCTTCGACGCGGCGACCATCGGCGCGCGGGCCCGGCTTGGCGGCAACCCGGTGATCCCGCTCGTCGCCGCGCTCCGTGCTGCCGTACCGAAGGGCGCGCGCGACTGGGTCCACCACGGCGCCACCAGCCAGGACATCCTCGACACGGCGGCGATGCTGGTGATCCAGCGGTCGCTGCACGTGGTCGACGGCGACCTCGCCGCGCTCGCCGGTGCCTGCGCCGCTCTGGCTGAGCGCCACCGCCGCACCGTCATGGCCGCCCGTACGCTGCTGCAGCACGCGCTACCCACCACGTTCGGCCTCAAGGCCGCGGGCTGGCTGGTGGCCGTGGTGAAGGCCCGCCGCGGGCTGACGGAAGCGCCGCTTCCCCTTCAGCTGGGCGGGGCGGCGGGTACGCTGGCGTCGCTCGGCCCCCGCGGCCTGGAGGTCGCCGATGCAATGGCATGCCGGTTGGGGCTTGCCGCCCCCCTGCTGCCGTGGCACACCAACCGCCTGCCGGTGGCGGAGGTCGCCTGCCGGCTGGGCATGGCGGCCGGTGTCGCGGCGAAGATCGCCACGGACGTGGCCCTGCTGATGCAGAGCGAGGTGGCGGAGGCCAGCGAGCCGGCCGCTCCGGGCCGCGGCGGCTCCTCCACGCTGCCGCAAAAGCGCAACCCGGTGGGCTGTGTGGCCGCGCTGGCGGCTGCCCGGCACGCCCACGCCCTTGTGGGGCTGGTGCTGGCCGGCATGGCCCAAGAGCACGAGCGCGCCGCTGGGGCCTGGCAGGCGGAGTGGCAGGCCCTGACCGACCTGCTGCGGGCAGCCGGGGGCGCCATCGCGCGCACGCGGGAGGTCGTGGCCGGCCTGGAGGTCGACCCCGCCCGGATGCGGGCCAACTTGGACGCGGACGGCGGCCTGCTGCTGGCGGAGCGAGTGACGCTGGCCCTTGCTCAGCGTGTCGGATACGCCGAGGCTCGCGGCGCGGTGGAGACCGCTGTGGCGCAGGCGCAGGGTGCCGGGGCGACGTTTGCGTCGGCGCTGCGCGCCTGCACCCCCTTCACCGAATCCGAGATTCGTGAACTGCTGGATGCGTCCAGCTACCTGGGCGCCGGCGATGCAATGATCGATCGCGCCCTGGCCGCGTTTCACCAGGGCGCATGACCCCGGCCCGCGCGCCGCTGCGCCGTGCCCCAGGCCAGCGGCCGGTGGCGAAGGACCGCGCCCCACCGCCGGCCCGAGGGGCTCGATGGGCCATGCCGTCCGGGCCCGATCGTCTCCGTCGCCGTCGGCGGCATGGCCAAGCAGCGAGCCGTGGCGGAAGGTGCTCAGGCGATTCCGCAGGCGGGTCGCATCGCCGCCGGCGGCGCCGGGGGCCAGCCTGCGCGAACCGTAAGCCGGCCCGCCATAGGTGGTGAACGGTCCGACCCCCGCGCCGAAATGGAAGAAGGTGTGGGGCCCCAACTCTCCGTCGGTGGCCAGGCCGAAATCATCCTGGATGTGGATGACGGCGCTGCGGGATGCCGGTCCGAACTCCCCCGTGATGGGTACCGGGGACCCCTTCGGCCCCTGGAACGGGTTCATGGTCACGAGCATGAGGTCATAGACCGCCCGCAGGACGGCGAGCTCCGTTCCCTTCATGGCGGGCGATCTCAGCCGCAGCGTCCGGCTACCGAACGGGACGTGGGGTTCGTAGCAGCTAGCTATGGTGCGGATGATTCAAGTCAGTTCGTTACTGTT
>JAJYVM010000525.1 GCA_021792015.1 Bacillota bacterium
CGGGAGAGACGGTGCTCGACCTCGGCTGCGGCGGCGGCATCGACGCGCTCCTCGCCGCACGCGCGGTGCGGGACGGGGGCGGCGTGGCCGTCGGCCTCGATCCGGGGCCCGAGATGCTGCGCCTCGCCGAGGGGAACGCCCGCAGGTCCGGCCTTGCCGATGTGCGCTGGCTGCAGGGCCACGCGGAGGAGATTCCCCTGCCCGACGCGGCGGTCGACGTGGTGATCAGCAACGGCGTCGTCAACCTCCTGCCCGACAAGGACGCCGCGTTCGCCGAGGTGTGGCGCGTGCTGCGACCCGGCGGCCGCATGGTGATGGCGGACATGGTGTTGCGCGCTGACCTGCCGCCGGACCTGATGACCGACCTGGCCCTGTGGGCCGGCTGAATCGCCGGTGCGCTCAGCGAGCCTGTATGGCTCGCCAAGGCTGCCGGGGCGGGCTTTTCGGATCTGCGGGTGCTGGAACGCAGAAGGATGGACCGAGGGCGCCTGCCACTCTACCCACTGGCCCGCGAAGGGTATCTCGGCCGGCTGCTGGCACGGCTGCCGCCGGAGCGCCGCGACGACTTCGCGTGCAGCGCTCTGATCCGGGGCCGCAAATCGGGGTTCGGCGGATGGGTGAAGCCGCGCCACGACGGCTGCGGCCCGCACTCCGCGGGAAGACCGCCGGTCACGTCGAGGCGTGGCCGGTACCCTCACCGACCCTGCCTTCGCGGGCGCGGCCCACCCCGCGGCGGCGCTCCGCGGCGTCGACGGGGGCGATCCGCGTGCAGGCCTGGACGTGCTCGGCGTTGTCCGCCAGTACCGCCCGGCCGAGCTCGACGATGGCGCGCACCCGGTCGTCCCGGAGGAAGTAGCGGGTCTGCCGACCGGCACGCAGGCTGCTCACGTAGCCGCACCAGCGCAGGCAGGCCAGCTGGTTGCTCACGTGCCCCTGCGAGACGCCGAGGCTCCGCACCAGCTCGCCGACGCTTCTTTCGCCGTCCAGGAGCTGCAGCACGATGCCCAGGCGGACGGGATTCGCCAGCCCCGAGAAGAACTTGGCCTGGAGCGCGACCGCCTCGTCGGGCCAGACTTGAGGCTCGGGGGACATCTCGCATCCTCCCCGCACACCCGCGGCGTCACGGGTGCGCTTGACCGATCTATTGCAATACTACAATATTATCACTGAGCCCCGCAACCGGGAGCCTCTTTCATCCCGTCCGGGGCGGTGACCACGGGGAAGCTTGGGCACGGAGGGTGATGTCACGTTGTCGTCTCGTAAGATGCGCATGCGCGTCGGCGGCATGACCTGCGCCGACTGCGAGGCCCATGTCTCCCGCGCCCTGGCGGGCGCCGGCGCCCGCGACGTGCGGGCCGACTTCCGGCGCGGGGAGGCGCGCTTTCAGGTGACCGGGGCGGTGGACGCCGCCGCCCTGCGCGCCGCCGTGGAGGCCGCCGGCTACCGCCCACTCGCCCTGGAGCCCGAGGAGGCCGGCGGCGACGGGGTGGCGCCCGCGTCCGGCCTCCCGCGCCGCGCAGGAGGCGACGCTGGGGAATACGACCTGGCGATCGTCGGCTCGGGCGGGGCGGCGTTCGCCGGGGCGATCCGGGCCAGGGACCGGGGCGCCCGCGTGGTCATGATCGAGCGCGGGACGCTCGGCGGCACCTGCGTCAACATCGGCTGCGTGCCATCCAAGACGCTGCTGCGCGCCGGAGAGATCTATCACCTGGCAGGACACCACCCCTTCTCCGGGATCCCGACCGAGGCCGGCCGGGTGGATCTGGCCGCCCTGGTCCGCCAGAAGGACGAGCTGGTCTCCGAGCTACGCCAGCACAAGTACGCGGACCTGATCGCGGACTACGGCTGGGACCTGGTGCGGGGTGAGGCCGCGTTCGCCGACGCCCACACGCTCCAGGTCGGCGAGCGATCCATCGGGGCGCGCGCCTTCCTGATCGCCACGGGCGCCCGGCCGGCGGTGCCGGAGATCCCGGGTCTTGCCGAGGCGGGGTATCTGACCAGCACGACGGCGTTGTCCCTGGAGCATGTCCCCGAGAGCGTGGCCGTGATCGGCTCCGGCTACATCGCCCTGGAGCTCGGCCAGCTCCTGCGCCGGCTGGGCGCCAAGGTGACCCTCATGCAGCGCAGCCCGCAGCTGCTGAAGGCCTACGACCCCGAGGTCGGCGAGGCGATGACGGAGGTGCTGCGCGACGAGGGGATCGAGCTGCTGACCGGCGTGCGCTACGAGCGCGTCGAGCGCGGGCCAGACGGCCGGCGGGTGCGGATCGAAGTCGCCGGGCGCACTCGTGTGGTGGAGGTGGAGCAGGTCCTGGTGGCCACCGGCCGCCAGCCGAACACGGAGGCGCTGCACCTGGAGCGGGCGGACGTCCAGACGGGCCGGCACGGCGAGGTGGTGACCGACGCAGAATTGCGCACGAACGTGCCGCACCTCCTGGCAGCCGGGGATGTGACGGCCGGACCCCAGTTCGTCTATGTGGCCGCGTACGAAGGGGGGTTAGCTGCCGAGAACGCGCTCGGCGCGCACCGCCAAGCCGATCTCTCCGTAGTTCCCGCTGTGACGTTCACCACCCCCGCGATCGCTAGCGTGGGGCTGGGCGAGGC
>JAJYVM010000041.1 GCA_021792015.1 Bacillota bacterium
CCGCATGCACGCCCTGCCGCCGCTGCCGGACGGGGTGGCGGGCTGGAGGCCGCTCAGTCGTTCAGGTCGGGCCGGCGGCCGGTGACCAGGTAGACCACGGACTCGGCCAGGTTGGTGGCGTGGTCGGCCACCCGCTCGAGGTGGCTGGCCACGAACAGCAGGTGGGTGCCCTGGCGGATGGTGCTGGGGTCCTCGATCATGTAGGTCAGCAGTTCCCGGAAGATCTGCCCGTACAGCCCGTCGAGGTCGTCGTCCAGGCGGGCCGCCGCCTCGGCCGCCGCCGCGTCGCGGCTGCCGTAGGCCGCAAAGCAGCGCTCCAGCATCGTGGCGGCAAGGTGGGCCATGCGCGGGATGTCGATGAGGGGCTTGATCAGCGCCTCCGAGCCGATGCGCAGGCTCACCTTGGCAATGTCGGCGGCGTGGTCGCCCACCCGCTCGAGGTCGGTCGCCATCTTCAGCGCCGCGTTGATCTCGCGCAGCTCGGCCGGGCTGAGGCGCCGGTCGCCCAGCAGGGCCAGGCATCGGGCCTCGATGTCCTGCTCCATGGCGTTGATCCCGTGGTCGCCGTCGACGACCGCGCGCGCCACGTCCGGCAGGCGCTGGCACAGCGCGCGCACGGACTCCGTCAAAGCGAGCCGGCAGCGCTCGCCCATCTCGATCACCATCGCCTTGACGTCGAGGGGCCCTGCCGCCGCGCTCACGTACCCTTCACCAGGATGTCGCCGATCAGGTCGGCGGCGTGGCCGATCGCGGCACCCACCTCGCGCAGGCTGGCGAACACCTCCCGCGCCAGCAGGGCGTCGGGGCTCGGCAGGCGGCTCAGGGCGTGCTGCAGCCCGTACCGGTACAGGTTCCCCACCTCGTTCTCGAGCCGCTTGGCGCGACGCGCGGCATCGGCGGTCCCCGGGCCGTCCGCGGCGAGCCCCGTCACGGCCCGCTCCAGGGCCGCCGCCGCCTCGGCGATCGCCGCGGTCATCTCGCGCAGATGCGCGCTGTCGCGCACGTCGAACACCGCCATGTTGAGCAGCGCATCGAGCGCCGTGTCAAGGATGTCATCGAGGAGCCGGCTGAGCGCGAACAGGTCCTCGCGGTCCATGGGCGTGACGAAGGTCTCCTGCAGGGCGTCCACCAGCCGGCGGCGGAGGGCGTCGCCCTCGGCCTCCAGGGTCGTCATCTCCCCCGCCGCGGCGCTGTCCCTTGTCTCCTCGTAGCGCCGCAGCAGGTCGGCGCCCCGCCGGGCCTGGGTCGCCTGCTCGCCCAGCAGCCGCCCGAAGGTGCGGTCGCGCGGGAACAGCAGCTCGCGCCAGCCCATTGCGCGGCCCTCCTCCCCTCGTGTCCCTAGCGCAGGGCCAGCATCAGGACCGCGGCCAAAGCCGCGGCGAGAGGGAGCGTCACCGCCCAGGCCAGCGCCATGTCGCGAACCACCCGCCAACGCGGCAGGGTGAGGCGGTGCGCCGCGCCGACCCCCAGCAGCGCCGTCGTGGCCGACGAAGCGGTGCTGACCGGGTATCCGCTCAGCGCGGCCCCGATCACGGCGATCGCGCTGCCTGTCTGCGCCGCCAGGGCATCGGGCACCCGCACGCGGAAGATCCGGAAGCCGACCGTCTTCATGATGCGGCGCCCGCCGATCAGCATACCGAAGCCGAAGACCAGCGTGCTGCCCCCAATGGCCCAGGCTGGAACGGTGAAGGGGTGTCCAGCCCTCCCCGCCCACACCGCAAGGAGCGCCAGCAGACCCGTCACCTTCTCGGCGTCGTTGCCGCCGTACCCGATGCCCTGCAGCGCCGAGGCCCCGGTCTGCAGCGCCCGGAGCCAGCCACCGCGGCGGACGTGCCGGGGGCGCACGGTGTGGTCGGCGGCCCGGCGGCAGAGCCAGCCGAGGACAAACCCGGTGACGATGGCCAGGAGCATGCCGCCAAGCACGCGGGCAACACCCGCCCAGTGGACGGCGGCGCCCCCGCCCGCGACCCAGCCGGCGCCGACCAGGCCCCCGACCAGCGCCAGCGACATGCTGGTGGGCAGCCGGCGCGCGTAGCTCAGGGCCACGGTGGCCACGGCGCTGAGCACGGCCGCCACGAGGACCGGCGGGCCGAGGCGGACGAGGTCCACGATCTGCAGGGCCACGGTCCGCGCCACCGCGGTGCCGATGAGCCAGGGGCCGGCCGCGACCGCGACCAGCACCAGGAGCGACCTGCCCAGCTCCGTCAGCGCGCCGGAGGCGACAAGCGCCGCCGCCAGGCTGCCGCCGTCGTTGGCCGCCGCCATGGTGCCAAAGAGCGTGATGAGGGCGATCAGCCCCACCCATGCCCAGAGCGTCACCGCTCCAGCAGGGCCTCGACCTCGGCGCGGGTCGGCATCGCCTGCGAGCAGCTGTGGCGGGAGACGACGATGGCCCCGGCGGCGTTGGCGAACGCCAGGCAGCGCGCCGGCGGCCAGTCCTGCAGGAGGCCGTAGCAGTATGCCGCGCCGAAGCCGTCGCCGGCGCCCAGCGTGTTGACGACGTCGATCCGATGTCCGGGCACCCGCTCGACCCCGTCCTGGCTGTACAGCCAGGCGCCGGACCCGCCCCGCTTGGCGACCACCTGGCGGGGACCGAGGGCAAGCAGCGCGGCGGCCGCGCGATCGGGATCGGCATCGCCGCCGGCGAAGGCAAGCTCCGCCTCATTCGCCAGAACCACGTCGCACAGGCCCACGGCGAGGCGGTGGTAGAGGCGCGCCACCGGCTCGCTCGGCCAGAACTGGGGCCGCCAGTCGACGTCGAGGACGTTGATGCCGCCGGCCTCCCGGTGCGCCTGCAGCGCCAGAAGGGCGGCCTCGCGCCCTGGCGACACGGCGAGGGCGGTGCCGGCCACGCACAGCAGCCGCGCCGCCGCCAGCCGCTGCCGGTCGATGTCCTCGGGCCCGAGGTTCGCGTCGGCGCACGGCTTGCGGTAGAAGAGGACCCGCGAGTCGTCCGGGGGGAAGATGGCGGCGAACGCAAGGCCGGTCGGAAAGACCGGGTCAGTGGCCACCATTTCGGTGCAGACGCCCTCCCGCCCAAGCTCGGCAAGCAGGAAGCGGCCGAAGTCGTCGTCGCCGACCCGGCTGATCAGCCCGGCCGGGGCCCCCAGGCGCGCCAGCCCGACGGCCGTGTTGCCCGCCGAGCCGCCAAGGTACTTGCGGAAGCTTGCGACCTCCGCCAGCGGCGTGTGCAGCTCGGCGGCATAGAGGTCGACGATCACCCGCCCCAGTGTGAGCGCGCCGCTCACGGCGTCCGCCCCCAGTTCATCAGCCAGGCGTGGTCCGGATCCGGCGTGAACCGCCACTCCCGGACGGGTCCGGCCATCACGTTCAGGTAGTAGTCGTCGTAACCCGGCGCGGCCGCCACGACATGGTAGCCGCGGGGCACGAGGATCAGGTCGCCGTCGCGGACCGCATGCGTGGCGTCGATGTCGCCCTCCGCGGTGTAGACGCGCTGCAGGGCGAAGCCCTGCCCCGGGCGAACGCGGTGGTAGTAGGTCTCGGCCAGCTCACGCTCGTGGGGCGGGTCGTCCCGGTCGTGCTTGTGCGGCGGGTAGCTGGACCAGTTGCCGGCCGGCGTGAAGACCTCCACCAGCAGGAGGCGCTCGGCGGGCGCCTCCTCGGGCAGGATGTGGTGGATGCGCCGCTCGGTGGACCCGCTGCCCCGCCGCTCGAAGCGGGCGGTGTCGGGCGAGAGCCGGCGCGCCGCAACCCCCGTCTCGGCGGGGGCCGCGCACACGGCCAGCTCGACGGCGTCAGTCGTGCGGATGCGGTAGGGGCTCCCCGGCGGCAGCAGGAGCCCGTCGGGCGGCCCACCGGCCCAGGGGTCGGCCCGGCTGCCGAGCAGGCCCCAGTCCCGGCCCGCGGCCTCCACGACGGCGTGCCCCCCGAGCAGGAGCAGGGCCGTCTCGCAGCCCGCGGTGTGCCCATCCAGCGTCGCGCCGACCGGAAGCCGGTGGACACGGAAGTCGATGTGCCGCCAGCCGGGGGTGTCCATGGCGATCCCCTGCTCACCCGTGCGCCGCAGGTCGAGGCTCACGCGCCCACCACCCTCCCGAGATACGCACGGGCAGCGCGCGACGCCGGAAACGCCGGGTGCAGCGCGGGATCCTGCTCAGCTTCGACCACGATCCACCCGGTGTAGCCCACGCCGGCGAGGGGCGCCAGGGCCGCGGCGAAGTCGATGTCGCCAGCGCCCGGCGTGCAGAACACGTTGCGCCGGACCGCCTCGACGAAGGTCAGCCGCTCGCGGCGCACCTCGGCCAGCACGGCCCCGCGCACGTCCTTGGCGTGGACGTAGGCGACCCTCCGGGCATGGCGGGCGATCACGCGCGCGGGATCGCCACCCCCATAGCGGATGTGCCCCGTGTCCGGGCAGAGGGCCACGTCGCTCTCGCGGCAGAGCCGGTCGATGTCGTCCTCGGTCTCGACGGGCGTGCCGCCATGGGGGTGGAAGCAGAGCCGAACCCCCTGCGCGGCCGCCGCCTGGCCGAGCTCCGCCAGCCCGTCGGCCAGCCGCCGCCAGGCGGGGCCGTCCAGGGGCTCCACCGCCGTGCGCGGCCCCGTCCGGTCCCAGTGCAGCGAGCCCGTGCCCTCGGCCACCACGGCCGCGGTCGCCCCCGCGGCCGCGCAGAAGGCAAGGTGGGCGCGGGTGGCCGCGATCTCCGCCGCCCGCAGCTCCGGATCCGCCGATGCGAGGTTGCACCAGCGGTACGCGCCGGCCAGCACCAGGCCGTGCCCGCCCAGCTCGCGGCGCAGCGCCGCCGGCCCGGCCGGGAAGCGGTAGCTCATCTCGGTGCCCGCAAAGCCGGCAGCCGCGATCTCGGCCAGCACCTGCGCCGTGGGGGTGTCCGCGCCCCACTCGCGCAGGTCGTCGTTCACCCAGCCGATGGGCCCCACCCCGATCCGGATCGCCCCGAACGGCAACTCAGCGCACCTCCCGCGCGCGGCCGGCCAGCCAAGCAGAATGGGCCGGCAGGTAGGCGGGGACAGGCACGTCCCACCAGCCGGCCTTGGTCAGGCCCTGCTTGGTTACCGGCACCTCGATCACGGCCGGGCCGCCGCCGGCCAGGGCCCGCCGCAGAGCGGGCGCGATGCCGTCCGGATCCTCCACCCGCTCCCCGGCCAGGCCGAAGTCCCGGGCCAGGGCGGCGAAGTCGGGGCTGTAGTCGGCGCCGCGCCGCCGGAACTCGGTGGCGATGGCGCGCCCGGACCCGTAGAGCCCCTCCTGCAGCGTCTTGATCGACGTGAAGCCCTGGTTGTTCAGCACCACGTACACGACGCCGAGGTCGAGCTGGGCCGCGACCGCAAGCTCCTGGACCGTGTCGAGGAAGTCCCCGTCGCCCGCGACGCCGACGACGGCGCGGCCCGGCGCCCCGAGCTTGGCGCCGATGGCCCCCGGCACGGTGAAGCCCATGGTCGAGAAGCCGCCGGATGAGATGTGCGTGCGCGGCTCGTACACGGGAAACTCCTGATAGAGCTGGTTCTGCGGCAGCCCTGCCCCGCCGACGACGATGCCGTCGCGCGGAAGCGCCCTGCGGATCTCGGCCAGCGCCCGCGACACGGTCGTCGGGCTGCCCTGGTGCTCGCGCGCCGGGCGCAGTTCGTCCTCCCAGGCCTGCCGCAGACGGGCGATCTCGGCGTGATAGGGGCTGCCCCGCCACGGCCGCGGTGCCGCCGCATCGCGCAGGGCCGCGAGCACGTCGGCCGCCGCCGCGCCCGCGTCGGCGACCAGGTCGACCGCCACCGGCGCGTTCTTGCCGATCTCGGCGGGGTCGATGTCCACCTGGATCAGGGCGGCGTCCGGCCGCAGGAAGTAATCGGCGTGAAACGACGAGAACGACCAGTCCGTGAAGCGGCAGCCCAGGGCCAGGATCACGTCGGCCGTGTGCAGGAGCGTGTTGGCGACGCTGCTGCCGGGCGAGCCGGGATGCAGCCCGTAGAGCTCGTGATCCTCCGGGACGGCGCCCTTGCCCATCCAGGTGGTCAGGATCGCCGCGCCGACGTGCTCGGCGATCTCGCGCACGGCCGTTCCGGCACCGGCCGTGACCACGCCGCCGCCGGCGATCACGACGGGACGCTGCGCCCCCGCCAGCAGCCGCGCGGCGCGCACTGTCGCCGCGGCATCCGGTCGGGGCCGCGAGCGGGCGACCCGGTGCTCGAGGTCGGGAGGCGGCACATCCACCGCCTCCGCCTGGACGTCCATCGGCAGGTCGAGGTGCACGGGCCCCGGCCGGCCGGAGAGCATGCGGTTGAAAGCCCGGTGCATCACGAACGGCAGCTGCGCGACGTGCGACACCTGCCAGCTCTGCTTGGTCACCGGGCGCAGCACGCTGGGGAAGTCCGCCCACTGCTGCCGGTCGAGCTCCTGCAGCACCGAGCGGCCGCGCATGTACGTGTGGGGGCTGCCGGTGACGACGAGGAGCGCGGTGGAGTCGACGTAGGCCTGGGCCACGCCGGTCACGGTGTTGCAGGCGCCGGGACCCACCGACGTGAAGACCGCGCACGGCTGGCCGCTCGACCGGTAGAAGCCGTCGGCCATGTGCGCGGCGCCCTGCTCGTGGATCGTCATCACGGTGGCGATGCGGTCGCGGCGCTCCAGCGCGGCGTCGAACAGGGCCACGTCCCCGTGGCCGGGGATGCCGAAGACGGTGGGAACCTTGGCGGCGATCAGGTGGTCGAGGACGATCTCGGCGCCGGTGCTCGGCATGGCACGACCCCCATCCTTCAGTCCCCGCGCGCCGGCGGCGCCGTGCTCTCCCCAAGGCGCAGGGTCGGCTGCAGCACGAGCTTGCGCGGGCTCTTGATCCGGCTGGTGCGGAGCTGGTGCAGCAGCTCGACCGCCAGCCGGCCGATGTCGCGCACGGGCTGCTCGACGGTGGTCAGGCGCGGCTGCACGACCTCCGCCAGCAGGGTGCCGTCGTACCCGGCCAGGGAGAGGTCCTCCGGGACGCGGAGGCCGCGCTCCCGGCAGGCCTGGAGCACGCCGATCGCCATGAGATCGTTCTGGGCGAGCACCGCCGTCGGCCGTCCGTGGCTGCTGAGAATCCCCTCCGCGGCGGCACGTGCCGCCGCGATCGAGCCTGCGGCGGCCTCGACTTCGATGGCCGGCTCCAGGCCCAGTTCGTCCAGGGCCGCGCGGAAGCCCCGCCGCCGCTCCTGGGCGCTGAAGTAGCTGAGGGGCTCGGCCACGAGGCCGATGCGCCGGTGGCCGAGCTCGGCCAGGTGCCGCGTCACCTCGCGGGAGCGCGCGAAAGCGTCGTTCACGATGCACGAGACATCCAGGCCAGGCACCTCGCGGGCCAGCAGGACGACAGGCAGGCCCGAGGCCACCATCGGGCCCAGGAGTTCGTCCGAGGCCTGCGCCGCGGCCATCAGGATCCCGTCGACCCGGCGGCTGACGAGCGAGCTCAGGGCCGCCCGCTCGGCCTCCGGACTGGCGACGTGCGAGATGAACACGTGATAGCCGAGCTCGCCGGCCATGTCGTCGACGCCCTCGGCCAGGGCGCCATAGAAGGGGTTGGCGATGCTCGGCACCAACAGCCCGACGGCGCCCGTGCTGCCGCCGGCCAGGGCTTTGGCGGCCAGGTTCGGGCGGTAGCCGAGGCGCTCCATCGCCTCCTCCACGCGGGCCCGCGTCTGCGCGGCGACCTGGGGGCTGCCGTTGACAACCCTGGACACCGTGGCCGCCGACACGCCGGCCGCGGCCGCGACGTCGCGGATCGAGGCGCCCTCCTGCAGCGGGGCGGTCCGCACCGGCACGGCTAGACCGCCTCCGCCCGGCCGGAGCGCAGCGAGCGGGTGGCCGCATCGGCGATGGCGATGGCCGCCAGGTCATCCTCACCCCGGACCCGCGGCGGCCGGCCCGCGCGCGCGCAGGCCGCGAAGTCCTCGATCTCGCGGCGGTACGCCTCGGCGAAACGCTCGGTGAACCACGGCAGCACCGTGTCGCGCTGGCCGCCCGTGCCCCGCCAGAGGGTGACGGAGGTGCGTGTCTGCTCCCCGACGACGATGTGGCCCTCCGGGCCGTACACCTCGACGCGCACGTCGTAACCCGGCGGGCTCTGGCGCGAGTTGTCTACCACGGCGACGCAGCCGCCCCGGAAGCGCAGCACGGTCGCCGCCACGTCGACGTCGCCCAGGGCCGCCAGCTCCGGGCGCAGGCGGGCGGCACCGGTGGCGAACACCTCGGCGACCTCGTCCCCGGCGAGCCAGCGGGCCATGTCGAAGTCATGGATCGACATGTCGCGGAAGATGCCGCCGGAGACGCGGAGATAGTCGAGGCCCGCCGGCTCGAGGTCGTGGCCGGTCAGCTTGAGGAGGTAGGGGGCGCCGACCGCGCCCGCCCGGACGAGGTCGTGGGCGCGTTCCAGCGAAGGGTCGAACCGGCGCTGATAGCCGACCTGAAGGGTGATCCGCGCCGCCGCGGCGGCGCGGCAGGCCTCGGCGACGGCGGCGGGGTCCTGCGCGATCGGCTTCTCGCAGAAGACATGCTTGCCAGCGCCGGCGGCGGCCGCGACGACGGCGGCGTGGCTCGGCGTCGGCGTGGCGACGATCACGGCGTCCACAGCCGGATCGGCCAGGGCGGCGCCCACGTCGGCGTGCGTGCGCTCGACGCCAAGGTCCGCGGCGGCCGCCGCCAGAATGTCGGGACGGCGCTCGACCAGCGCGGCCAGGTGAGCGCCCGGAAGCCGGGCCGCCAGATTCGCGGCATGAAAGCGGCCCATTCTCCCTAGGCCGAGGACCGCCACCCCCAGGGAATCGCCCAGAACCACGCACCCCCTGTGTATTCCGTCGCGGCGCCGGCCGTGGGGCCGGGTGCGGCCCTCTGCCGACGCCGTGCAGGCAGGCCCGCGGGACAGTTGCAGGGGCACCGCGTCGTCCGCTTGCGCCGCTGGCCCCGGTGGCGGCGTGGCCACCGCGCGGCAGCGGAGCGTCCGGACGCACACCCCTTGGCACGGGCACCGAAACCGTTCTCTGCAACGTCCCGGGATACGCCAGACGAAAGCATTGCTCCTGCGCGCGGGGGCGGAGATCCGTGGCGGCGGTGTGGCCTTCTGCCGCCCGAGGCAGGGGGCCCGGCCCAGGGCGGGGCCGCGTGGCCGTCGTGCGCCGTGGCGCCGTGAAGCCGGTTGCTGGGGGCGGGGCTGGGGGCGGGGCTGGGGGCGGGGCGAAGCAAGGGGCGAAGCAGCGGCCGAGCCGGACCGGGACGGGAGGAGACAGGGGCCGGACCGGGACGGGAGGAGGCAGGGGCGGGACCGGGACGGGAACAGGGAAGGGCCAAGGCCCGGCCCCCGGCCCGGCGGGGACAGGGCCCGGGCGGGACCGGGCCGGGAGGATGCCCGGGCGGGACCGGGACGCGGGCAGGGGCTGGGGCGGGTCGGTGTCCGCCGCGCACCCGGCGCGGCCGTCAGCGCCGGGAGCGAGCCTCCTGCCGCGGCGCGCGGGGATTCAGATCAGGGCTCAGATCGCCGTCGCGAGCTGGGACTCCGCCTCCCGGGCCTCCGCCGCCACCCGCGCCCGCGTCCAGCCGAGCTCGGCCGCCATGATCTCGGCCACCCGCCCGACGCAGGCCCGCGCGGCGTCCCGGTCGAGGAAGGCCAGCCGCAGCCGGCGGGCGAGCACGTCCATCACCGTCGCGGCCATCTCCGCGCGGGCCGCCCACACGACATCGGCCTCCAGGTAGGGATGTCCGGGCGCCAGCATGCCGCCGTGACCCGCGGCGGCCAGGGCGCCGACATCCGCCATCCGCGCCCCGTAGCTCTCCGCGAGGTGCACCGCCACATCCGCCGGCAGTTCCAGCCGCCGCCGCACCTCCTCGACCATCGCGGCGGAGTAGCCCTCGCTGCCGAGGATCGGGACCTCGGCCGCCCACGCCGCCGCCGGCCAGCGCTCGCGCCGGGCCAGGTGGGCCAGGGCGTCGGCCGCGATGCGCCGGAACGTGGTCCACTTGCCGCCGACCACGGAGACAAGCCCCGAAGGGCTCTCGCGCACGACGTGGGTTCGCGCCAGCTCGGAGGTGTGCGGACGCCGCTCGTCGCGCACGAGCGGCCGCAGCCCCGACCACGCCGCCAGGACGTCCGTGCGGCGGATCGGAGCCGCCAGGTAGCGGCCCGCCACCCCGAGCAGGTAGGCGATGTCCTCCTCCGCCACCTCAGGCCGCGGCGCAACGCCCGCCGGCCGGTCCGTCGTGCCGACCAGCGTCCGCCGCTGCCAGGGCAGGACGAAGACGACCCGACCGTCCGGCGTGCGGGGGATGAGAAGGCCGGTGCCGGGCGGGCACAGCCCGTCGCGCAGCACCAGGTGCGCCCCGCTCGATACGCGGAGCAGCTCCGGCGCCGCGGGGTCGTCGAGCCGGCGGATCTCGTCCGCGAACGGTCCGCCCGCGTTCACCACCGACCGCGCCCGCACCTCCACCTCCTCGCCGCCGATGGCGTCGGCCACCACAGCGCCGGCCACGCGCCCGCCCGCGTGGAGCAGCCGGATCGCCCCCGCGTGGTTGAGCACCGCCGCCCCCTTGGCTTCCGCCGTGAGGGCCAGGAGCACGTTCATGCGCGCGTCGTCGAACTGGCCGTCGTAGTAAAGGACCCCACCGCGCAGCCCCGCCGGCGCCAGGCCGGCGAAGGCCCGCAGGGCCGCCGGCGCGTCGAGGTGGCGCGTGCGCCCCAGGCTTGCCCCGCCGGACAGGACGTCGTACAGCACAAGGCCGGCACCGTAGTACGCGCGGTCCCAGGACCGGTAGGCGGGCGTGAGTATGGCGATGCGCCGCGCGAGGTAGGGCGCGACGCGGAAGAAGGCGGCCCGCTCGGCGAGCGCCTCGCGCACCAGGCGGTACTCGACCCGGTCCAAGCGCGTCACGGCGCGCTCGAGGTAGCGGACGCCCCCATGGATCAGC
The DNA here is from genome assembly GCA_021792015.1 of Bacillota bacterium. GTDB lineage: Bacteria > Bacillota > Sulfobacillia > RBS10-35 > JAJYVM01 > JAJYVM01. The sequence goes on from JAJYVM010000041.1 coordinate 10,895, forward strand.
TTGGTCGAGCGGCTGGAGCTGCCGGCCGCGAAGTCAGCCCGGTCGACCAGCGCCACCCGCAGCCCGGCCGCCGCGGCCTGAAGCGCGATGCCGGCGCCGACCGACCCCGCGCCGATCACCAGGAGGTCGTGGACTTCCCCCGCCAGGCGCGCAAGGCCACGCCGCCGACCGTCCGGCACCGTCCCACCACCGCCTCCAAACTGTACCGTCCCACGCGGGCGGGGAGGAAGTGCGGCCCATGCAGCGAACGGACCGCTGAAACCGCTTACACAGCCGGTCGGGCGTTGGGCGCGCGGTCGCGCGCCCGTCATGGTTCCCGGGTGCCGGCGCCGGCCGTCGGCGAGGTCGGATCCGCGCCGCGGGCGGCGGCCGTGGGCTGAGGCGAGATGCGTGACCGCCCGCCGGGAGGGGGAGCGTCGAAATATCCTCGACCATGGCGCGTCCACCGGCCGTCCGGCCTCGCGCCCGAGCCGGGGGCGTCCTGCCATGAGCGGCGTGCCGGCGCGCCGGGTCCTGCGGTACGCCCACCGCGGCGCCTGGTCGCGCCAGCCTGGGGGGCCGCGCGAAAACACCCTTGCCGCCTTCGCCGCCGCGGCGGGGGCCTGGGACGGGGTGGAGATGGACGTGCACCGCACCGCCGACGGGCGGCTGCCGGTCCTCCACGACGGGCTGCTGGGCGAGCGCCCCATCGGCACGCTGAGCTGGGATGAGCTGCACGCCGCGGCGCCGTGGGTGCCGGAGCTGCACGAGGCGCTGCGCCTCTGTCGCGACGCCGGTCTGCGCGTGAACCTGGAGATCAAGGCCGGCAGCGACTTCTACCCCGGCATCGAAGCGCAGGTGCTGACCGCCATCCAGCGGCACGGGTGGGCAGAGGCGACGGTCGTCTCCTCGTTCGACCAGGTGGCCCTCCTGCGGGTCCGCGAGCTGGACTCCCGCATCGCCACCGCCGTGCTGTACGCGGGGCGGGTGCTGGATCCGGTGGGCGTGGCGCGGCGCTGCGGCGCGACCGGCCTTCACCCCGAATGGCAGCTTCTGCGGGCCGAGGACGTCGCCGTGATGCGGAACGCCGGCATGTGGGTGGCGACCTGGACGGCGCGGGGGCCGGCGGCCACCTCGCGCCTGGGCGCACTGGGCGTCGACGCCGTGATCGGCGACCCGGCATAGGCGAGATGGCCGTGCGCGTTCTGGCGCTCGACCAGGGAACGAGCAGTTCGCGGGCCGTCGTCCTCGATGGGCACTGCCGTCCCCTGGCCCAGCGCAGCCAGGGCTTTGCGCAGATCTACCCGCAGCCGGGCTGGGTGGAGCACGACCCGGAGGAGATCTGGCAGAGCGTGCGGGTGGCGGCCGACCTGGCCCTGGCGGACGCGGGCGTCCCGCCGGCCGGCCTCGCCGCCGTGGGCATCGCCAATCAGCGGGAGACCACCATCGTCTGGAACCGAGCCACCGGGCAGCCGCTCAGCAACGCGATCGTGTGGCAGGACCGCCGCACGGCCGAGACCTGCGCGGCGCTGCGGGCCGGCGGCCTCGCCCCGCTGGTGCGCGAGCGGACGGGCCTGGTGGTCGACCCCTATTTCTCCGCCACGAAGATCGCGTGGATCCTGGAGCACGTGCCGGGTGCCCGCGCCCTGGCGGAGGCCGGCGAGGCGGTTTTCGGCACGGTCGACACCTGGCTGATCCACAAGCTGACCGGGGGGCGGGTGCACGCCACCGACTGCACCAATGCCGCGCGCACGATGCTGTTCGACATCCGCGGCCTGCGCTGGGATCCGGAGCTGCTCAGCGCCCTCGGGATCCCGCCGGCGATGCTGCCTGCGGTCTGGCCTTCCAGCCAGGTGCTCGCGGAGACCGATCCGGCCGTGTTCGGCGCCGCCGTGCCCATCGCCGGCGTGGCGGGCGACCAACATGCAGCGCTATTCGGCCAGGCCTGCCTGGAGCCGGGGGCGGCCAAGAACACCTACGGCACGGGCTCCTTCCTGCTCATGAACACCGGCGCGGGACCCATCCCCTCGGACCGCGGCCTTCTGACCACCATCGCCTGGAGTCTTGGGGGCGAGGTCCGGTACGCGCTGGAGGGCAGCGTCTTCGTCACGGGCGCGGCCGTGCAGTGGCTGCGCGACGGGCTGGGCGTGATCGCGCGCGCCGACGAGACCGAGGCCCTGGCGCGGTCGGTCCCCGACACGGGCGGCGTCTACGTGGTGCCGGCCTTCGCCGGCCTCGGCGCGCCGCACTGGGACCCATACGCGCGGGGAGCCATCGTCGGCATCACCCGCGGCACCGGGCGGGCCCACCTCGTCCGCGCCACCCTGGAGGCCATCGCCTACCAGAGCCGCGAGGTGCTCGACCTGATGACCCAGGACTCGGGCATCGCCCTGCGGCGGCTGCGGGTGGACGGCGGCGCCGCGGTCAACGACTTCCTGATGCAGTTCCAGGCGGACATCCTCGGGGTGCCCGTCGAGCGGCCCGAGGTGACGGAGACCACCGCCCTCGGCGCCGGCATGCTCGCCGGGCTGGCCGTCGGCGCCTGGTCGGGCCCGGACGAGCTGGCCGCGCGGTGGCGGGTGCAACGCCAGTTTCTGCCGGCGATGGGCGAGGCCGAGCGCGAGCGCCTGTACGGCGGGTGGCGGCGGGCCGTCGAGCGCGCCCGAGGCTGGGCCGCGCCAGGATAACGAGGGCGTCCGACCGGGACCCCATGTCGTCCGTGCGGTGGCCGGCATGGGGTTCGGGCCTACATCCGCGCGCGCACCTCGGCGGTGATCTCGGGGCTCGGCTCGTCCGGGGGTGAGCCAGCCCCCGGCGGTGAGATACCCGAGGGCCGTGCTGCGCGCCGGCGCCAGGCCGCCACGACGATCGACGCGATGCCGGCCCCGATGACCAGCACGATGGGCGGCAGCCACCAGGCGAAGGTCCCTAGCCCCGGGCCTGTCGGCAGCGCCAGAACGGCCGGCCCGTACTGCTGCTCGAACTCGTCGATGATCTGCTGCTGGCTCTGGCCCTTGCCGAGGTCGACGCGGATGTCGGCACGGAACTGGCCCGCCATCTGCGTGGGGCAGTTGGCCGCGCTCTGGTCGGAGGCGCAGTCCGGCGGGTGGAGCATGGTCGCGATGCTGCCGACGCTCGGTGCGGCCGCGACACACACGGAAAGCGCGGCCAGCAGCAGAAGGCCGAGCCACGCAGACACCCGGCGGGCGGCGCCGCGACCACGCCCGGAGGCAGGCACGTGCGCCCCGGCGGCCTGTGGGCGCAAGGTCCCCTCTGTTGCCGCAGGGACGGATGGTGCGGGCCGCGCAGCCCCGAAGCCAGGGACGGCGCGGGCCATGCGAGCTGCATTGGCCAGGGAGGGCGCGGGCCGTGCCGTCTCCGCAGCCAGGGAGGGCGAAGGCCGTGCAGTCTCCGCAGCCAGGGAGGGCGAAGGCCGTGCAGGACGCACTACGTCACCCCCGAGAAGGTGGAGAAGAAGCGCTGCATGTCGGCCGGCGTCATCGGCCCCGGCACGTGCAGCAGCAGGATGCCGGTCGGCGAGATCCAGAAGCTCTCCGGCTGGCCGGACACGCCGTACATCGCCGACACATGGCCCGTCGAGTCCAGGAGCACGGGGTAGTTGATGCCCGCCTTCCGGACGTACGTCGCCACCTCGTTGGCGGGCTCCATGCGGTCGATGCCGACGACGGTGAGCGCCGACCCGGCCTGCTTCTGCAGCTGGATGAGGTGCGGGATCTCCTGCTGGCACGGCTGGCACCACGTGGCCCAGAAGTTGAGCAGGACGAGGTGGCCGCGGAAGCTGCTGAGCGGCACGCTCCGACCCTGCAGGTTGAAGAGGCTGAACGCCGGCGCCGGCTTGCCGGCCTGGGCGTGCGGCGAACCGACGGCCAGCCCCCAGACGGCCCAGGCGAACAGCCCGGCGAGCACGCCGAGCACCACCCAGCGCACAGGCCCGCGCACCGCCGAAGTGCGGGCAGAAGGCTCCGTCATGCCGCAAACAGCCCCCCGAGTCGACCGAAGCCGCCGAAGTAGACGAGCAGGCCCGCCGCCACCAGCAGTGCCCCCGCCACGCGCTCGACGACGGGCACCTTGCCCAGCATGCGCTGCATGCCGTGGACGCCGAAGGAGACAGCCACCAGCGGCAGGCCAAGCCCCGCCGCGTAGACCGCAAGCAGGGCCGCGCCCCGCCACACCGTCGCCGCCTGGCCGGCCAGCACCAGCAGGGACGCCAGCACGGGTCCGATGCAGGGCGAGAAGCCGACGGCAAACGCCGCCCCCGCCAACACCGGCCGGAGCGCCCCTCCCCCGCGCGGCGCCCGCGCGCCCCGCCCGAAGCCGAACCTCGCGCCGAAGACCCCCATCATCTGCAGCCCGA
>JAJYVM010000526.1 GCA_021792015.1 Bacillota bacterium
GCATCCCCAGCCGCATGGGCATGCTGCTCGACATCTCGCCCCGCGCCCTGGAGAAGGTCCTCTACTTCGCCTCGTACATCGTGATCGACCCGGGCGAGACGCCCCTGATGGAGAAGCAGCTGCTGACGGAGAACGAGTACCGCGAGCACCGCGAGCGGTACGGCAGCGCCTTCCACGCGGGCATGGGCGCCGAGGCGCTCAAGGTGCTGCTGGAGCGGATGGACCTCGAAGTCCTGAGCGAGGACCTGCGCTCGGAGATCAAGCACACCTCCGGCCAGCGGCGCACGCGCGCCGTCCGCCGCCTGGAGGTCGTCGAGGCCTTCCGCAAGTCCGGCAACCGGCCCGAGTGGATGATCCTGGACGTCGTGCCCGTCATCCCGCCGGAGCTCCGGCCGATGGTGCAGCTCGACGGAGGTCGCTTCGCGACCTCCGACCTGAACGACCTCTATCGCCGCGTGATCAACCGCAACAACCGCCTCAAGCGGCTGCTCGACCTCGGCGCGCCCGACATCATCGTGCGCAACGAGAAGCGCATGCTGCAGGAGGCCGTGGACGCCCTGATCGACAACGGCCGGCGCGGCCGGCCCGTCACCGGGCCGGGCAACCGGCCGCTGAAGTCGCTCTCCGACATGCTGAAGGGCAAGCAGGGGCGCTTCCGCCAGAACCTGCTCGGCAAGCGCGTCGACTACTCCGGGCGCTCCGTGATCGTGGTCGGGCCGAACCTGAAGATGTACCAGTGCGGCCTGCCCAAGGAGATGGCCCTGGAGCTCTTCAAGCCGTTCGTGATGAAGAAGCTCGTGGAGGAGCAGTACGCGCACAACATCAAGTCGGCCAAGCGCATGGTCGAGCGGGTGCGCGACGAGGTCTGGGACGTGCTGGAGGGCGTGATCAAGGAGCACCCGGTGCTGCTGAACCGCGCGCCGACGCTCCACCGCCTTGGCATCCAGGCCTTCGAGCCCGTGCTGGTCGAGGGCCGCGCCATCCAGATCCACCCGCTGGTCTGCTCGGCGTACAACGCCGACTTCGACGGCGACCAGATGGCCGTGCACGTGCCGCTGTCCGCCGAGGCGCAGGCCGAGGCGCGGATCCTGATGCTGTCGAGCAACAACATCCTGAACCCCAAGGACGGGGCGCCAGTCGTCACGCCGACGCAGGACATCGTCATGGGCTGCTACTACATGACCCTGGAGCGCCCGGGCGCCAAGGGCGAGGGCGGCAGCTACACATCGCCGGACGAGGCGATGATGGCCTATCAGCTCGGGCTGGTCGACCTGCACGCGAAGGTGACCGTGCGCTGGAACGGCCGCCGCCTGGAGACGACCGTCGGGCGCGTGGCCTTCAACGAGAAGCTGCCCGAGGACCTGCGCTTTGTGAACCGGGTCGTGGACAAAAAGGGCCTCGACCAGATCATCGCCCTGGCCTACCACCGGCTCGGCAACACGGCCACCTCGCAGCTGCTGGACGAGATCAAGCAGATGGGCTTCAAGTTCGCGACCCGCGCCGGCACCACGATCGGGGTCATGGACCTCGACGTGCCGGTCGACAAGGAGCAGATGCTGCAGCAGGCCGAGCGCGAGGTCGAGCAGGTCGAGCAGCAGTACCGCCGCGGTCTTCTGACCGCCCAGGAGCGGTACGAGCGCATCGTCAGCATCTGGACGCGGACCAAGGACGGCCTGACGGAGAAGCTGGTCAAGGCCCTGGACCCGTTCAACCCGATCTACATGATGATCACCTCGGGCGCGCGCGGCAGCTTCACGCAGCTCTCGCAGCTGGCGGGCATGCGCGGCCTGATGACCGACCCGACGGGGCGGACCATCGAAGAGCCGGTGCGGGCCAGCTTCCGCGAGGGCCTGACGGTGTTGGAGTACTTCACCTCGACCCACGGCACGCGCAAGGGCCTGGCCGACACCGCGCTGCGCACGGCCGACTCGGGGTACCTGACCCGGCGCCTGGTCGACGTCAGCCAGGACGTGATCGTGCGCGAGGAGGACTGCGGCACGCCGAGCGGGGTCACCGTGTCGGCGATCCGCGGGGGCAACGAGGTCATCGAGGGGCTGGCCGACCGCATCATCGGGCGGGTGCTGGCCCGCGACGTCCTGCATCCGCAGACCGCCGAGGTGCTGGCGTCGGCCGACACCGAGGTGGACGAGGAGACGGCCGCGGCCATCGAGGGCGCCGGCGTCGAGGAGGTCGAGATCCGCTCGGTCTTCTCCTGCCGCAGCCGCTTCGGGGTCTGCGCCAAGTGCTACGGGCGAAACCTCGCCACCGGCCATATGGTGGACGTGGGCGAGGCCGTGGGCATCATCGCGGCCCAGTCGATCGGCGAGCCCGGCACGCAGCTGACGATGCGGACCTTCCACTTGGGCGGCGTGGCCGGCGACGACATCACGCAGGGCCTGCCGCGCGTCGAGGAGCTGTTCGAGGCCAGAAAGCCCAAGGGCCAGGCCGTGATCGCCGAGGTCGACGGCGCCGTCGAGATCACCGAGGCCCGCGGCAAGCGCGAGGTGCGCGTCCGTGCCGAGGATGGCACATCCGAGGTGTACGTGGTGCCGGTCGGCGCGCGGCTTCGCGTCCGCGACGG
>JAJYVM010000527.1 GCA_021792015.1 Bacillota bacterium
CCGGACCGACCCCGTCGGCGGCTGGCGCCAGCGTGCTCATGCCCGATCACCCCCGAAGCGGACGCGGTAGCCGAGCTGGCCCAGCTTCTGTTGCAGCTTGGCAGTCTCCGCCTGCGAGGGATCGAGCGTGACCGTCACCCGCTGGGTCTCGGCGCTGGCCGTGACCGCCTCGACGCCGGGCAGACGGGAGAGCGCCCGCGCGATCCGCTCCTTCCAGCCGGCGCAGTGGATGCGCTGGCCGCCGACCACCGTGAAGTCGACCTTCGTGCTCATGCACCGTCACCTCCGCCGCAGGGTGGGGTGATGTCCGCACCCCTGATCCTCGTTTACACCTTCCACTGGGATGGAGGGTCAAGGGGGCGGTCTCGCAGGCCGGGGCCAAGGATGCCGGGACCGCGACGCCCTCGCCCGCGTCCGGCCGTCGCCACGTCCGCGCCGCCAGCCGTGGTCCGGCCCGGCCGGATGATCCGAGCCCCCGCCCGGGAACCGGGCCGCGGCGAGCGCGCGTACAGGCGTGCCGGCGGGTAGGAGCTGTACGGAGACGTAGCCACGGCCCGACACGAACACCCTTCGGGGGATCGCAGGGGCCGGGTGCCGCCTCGGGCAGGCGGCGGCTGCGAGGGTGGAGTGCGCGAACGTGACTGCCCGCCGCGCGTGATCGCCAGCAAGCGTCTACCCGATCCGTGTTCGGCAGCCTGGTTCGCGGCGACAGCCCGCCGGAGGGCGGGATCAACCGGGACGGGGGCCGCGGCCATCGCAGGCGCCCCGGTGCCGCGGCACGCCGGACGGCTGACCGCTGGGCTCGTCACGCAGTCAGCCGTGCTACACTAACGGCATTCGCGATCGGGTGCATCCGGGGGTTGAAGCGAGCGTGGTCGGCTCCGTCATGTGTCGCATCCGCGCGCGGCTTGATCGTCGAGCTGTCGTACCCGGATCCGGGCACCCGCATCTCGGTTCGCGGGGCCGGACGCGACTGGGCGCCTTGACGCTTGGCGTGCTCCTCGGCCTGGCCGTTCCGGCGGCGGCCGCCGCGCACGCCTTCCTGGTAGACAGCGTCCCGGCCTCCGGGGCGCGGCTGGCGGCGAGCCCGCCGAGCATCGTCCTGCGCTTCACCGAGCACGTGGTGCCGGTGGCCGGAGACCGCGTGACGCTGCGGTCGGCGTCAGGCGCCGCCGTGCCCCTAGGTCCCCTGGTCCGATCTCCCGACGGCGCCAGCCTGAGCGCCGCCCTGCCGCGGCTGCCCGGCGGGGTCTACCTGGTCGACTGGCAGGTGGTTTCGGCCGAAGACGGGCACTCCTCGCAGGGAGAGTTCGCCTTCGAGGTGGGCTCCGCTGGCGCCCTGCCCGCGATCCGTGGCAGCGTCAGCGGTCCGACCGATTGGCCGCAGGCCGCGCTCAGCTGGTTGCTGCTGCTCGGCCTCGCCGCGCTGATCGGGTCGCTGGCGGGGGAGGCGTGGGTCTGGCGGCCGCTGGCGCGGGGTCGGGACTGGAACCCGCCAGCCCCGCCCTTGGCGGCGGCGTGGGCTATGGCGCTGGTCGGCGCGGGGGGCCTCTTCATGGTTTTCGCCGGCAGCCTTGGCGGCGGCATCCTTACCGGCTTCGAGCCGTCGCGCTGGGTCGCGGCGATGCGCTCGGGCGCGGGTTACCTGGCGTTCGCCGCCTTCTTCCTCGTACTCTACGGCCTGCTCGCCGCCACCCTGCTGAAATCCAAGCGCGTGGCCCTGCCGGCCCTCCTCGCGGCGGCCGTGGCGGCGGCGCTGCGATCGCATCCGGCCGCGGGGAAGGCATGGTGGGGCGGCCCGGCGATCGCGCTGCACGTGGCGCTGGCATTGGTCTGGACCGGCCTGCTGGCCCATCTGGCCTGGTTGCTCTGGAGCGGCCGGAGGCGGCCGGCGGCCGAGATCCTGGTGCCGGCGGTTGGCCGCTACGGGCGGCTGGCGCTCTGGAGCACGCTTCTGGTGCTCGTCAGCGGCCTCGGGGCGGCGCTGGCCGTGTTCTCCAGTCGGGACCAGCTCATCGGCACGGCCTACGGGCACGTCCTGCTTCTTAAGGCGGGCCTGGTGGCCGCGGCGCTGCTGCTGGCCCTGCTGGGGCGGGCGGCGCTCGGGCGGATGTGCGCCCGCGGGGCGACCGGTATGGGGGAGATGCCGCGGCTGCGCGCCACCACGGGCCTGGAGGCGGGCACCCTCGCCGCCGTGCTGGGGGTGGCGGCGCTGCTCGGGAACGTCGCCCCGCCGGTCCCGGCCGTCTCGGCCGCGACGCTACTCGGCGCCCCGCCGCCCCAGGGGCCGGCGCTGACCTTGGCCGATCAGGCCGGGTGGCTCAAGGTCTACCTGACGGCCAGCGCGGGCAACCTGACCCTGCAGGTCCTCACGCCGGAGAGCAGCCGGCCGCAAGGCGTGCGCCTGATCAACCAGGACAGTCACGGCGACGCCATCTTCGTGACCCCGCCGGGCCAGGGGAAAAGCGTCGGCCTTGCCCCGCGCCCGTGCGGTCCCGGCTGCTTCACGGCCTCCTTCGCCTGGCAGGCCGGCGTGAGCCGGCTGCGCCTGGACGTGCAGGCCAAGGGCT
>JAJYVM010000528.1 GCA_021792015.1 Bacillota bacterium
TGTGGAGGTACTCGGCCAGGTGGGCGAGGAAGTCCTCGCCGTGGCGCCCGGATGCCGCGCGCAGGTCGACGATGGCCTGCCGCACGTCGCCGAGGGCCTCGACGGCGGCGCGGCGGATGTCCTCCAAGCCGGACAGGACGGGCGGCCAGCGGCCACCGCCCGCGTGGTGCTGGAGGGCCTCGGCCTTCAGCTTCAGGTAAGTCAGCGCCTGCGCGATGCCGTCGTGCATCTCGCGCGCCAGACGCTCGCGCTCCTCATAGGCCGCCAGGCGCTGCACCTCGCGGTACAGGCGCGCGTTGGCGACCGCCGTGCCGACCTGGTTCGCGACGTTCTCCAGGAAGGCGCGGTCGGCGGCCTTAAGGCGATAGGGGCGGCGCCAGCCGGCGATGACGGCCCCCGTGGCCACTTCGCCCGCCAAGGTCGGAACGGCGAACGCGCTGCGCAGGCCTTCCGCCGTGACGAGCGGGTAGGCGTGCCGGTCCTGCTCGGGAACGGCGCTGGCGTCGAGGAGGTCGACGGGGCGGCCGCTGCTGAGGGCGCGACCCACCAGGCCCTGACCGACGCGCACGCGGATGAGGTCACCAGACGGCGCCTGCCGCTCGCCGGCGAAGATGCGGCACGCGGCGTCAACCTGCGCGCCGGCCGCCTGCTCGCGCTCGGCCCAGACCAGGAGGTCCGCACCCAGGGTGCGGCGCGCCAGCTCCAGCGTGGTGGCCAGGTTGCGGTCGACCCCGGCCAGCGCGGCGACCATCTGGCTGATCTGGTGCAGCGCGGATAGGCGCTCCCGCTCCTGCAGCAGGGCTGCGTTCACGCGCGCGATCACGTAGAACACGTATTCGTTGAAGATGAAGACGCCGGCCACGACCATCACGGCGGGCAGCACCGCGCGCGCCAAGGGCGACGGCAGGCCGAGGCGGGGAAAGATGCGGTCAAAGAGCACCAGCTGCAGGACCAGCACGGCTGCGGCGGCAACAAAGAAGGTCAGCCACTTCAGGCGGCGGTGGTTCAACGGATTCGGCGCCCCTCGCAATGCCGCGTGTCGTGGGCCGTACAGCCGACGCTTCGATTTTATCACGTTCACGACGCTCGTCCGTTGGCGGCGAAATCCCTGCAGGGACAAGCACCGCGGGCAGTTGGCGGCGGGGCCGGTGGCGGGCGGAAGGGCGCGGGTGGCGGCCGTGGCGGCGGGGCCGGTGGCGGGCGGAAGGGCGCGGGTGGCGGCCGGTGGCGGCGGGCCGGTGGCGGGCGGAAGGGCGCTGGCGACGGTCGGTGGCGGCGGGCCGGTGGCGGGCGGAAGGGCGCTGGCGACGGTCGGTGGCGGCGGGCCAGGGCACGGGCGTGGATGGGGCATGGATGGCGTTTCGAGGGGGCAGCGAACCTGCGGGGCTGCGGCTTCATGGCGGGGTTGCGGGGGCTGCCGGGCCCGCGGCGCGAGGCCCGCCCCTCACCCGCCCGATCCGCTGAGTCCCAGCCGCCGCATCCCGCCCGCCACAAGGCGCCGCGCGTCGTTGATCTCCGGCACGCGCAGCCAGCCAAGGGCCAGCAGGTACAGGGCAAGGGCCAGCAGGCCGGCGAGCACGAGGCCCACGGCGTCTTCCAGGAAGCGCTGATCGGCGAAGCGCGCGACCCACAGCGCGTAGAGCCCGTACGCCGGCACCACGCCGATGACCGAGGCGGCGAGCATGCGCGCGAGCACCGTGGCGGTCCGGCGGCCGCCCAGCGGGCCAAGGTCGCGCCGCATGCGGTACATCAACAGGACGGAGGCGCAGCCCCAGGCGACGGAGCTGGCCAGGGTCAGCCCGGCCTGCTGCCACGGCCCCACCAGCAGGAAGTCGCCCGCGATGTTGATCAGCACGGAGATGATCGACGCGATCATCGGCACCCGCGTGTCCTGGCGGGCGAAGAAGGTCCGCATCAGGTAGTCCATGTACGCGTACGTCAGGATGCCGGGCGCAAAGCCCAGCAGCGCCAGGGCGGTGCGCGCCGTGTCGTCCGGCGTGAAAACCCCGTGCTGGAACACCACGCGCAGGATGCCGAAGCGAAACGCGAACACGCCGACGGTGATCGGCAGCGAAACCATGCTGATCAGCCGCAGGCCGCGGTTGACCACCGCCTTGTACTGGTCGAGGGAGCCGCTGCTGGCGTGCTTGGCCAACTGTGGGAACAGGACCGTGGAGATGGCCAGGCCGATGGCCACGTAGGTGAACTGCTGCATGCGCGTGGCATAGTAGATGGCCGAGATGGCCCCCGCCGGCAGGCCGGAGGCCAGCACACGGTCGATGGTCACGCCCAACTGCGAAAAGACGGAGGCCACCACGACCGGCCCGGCCAGCACGACGGTGCGGCGCAGCAGGGGGTCGTGCCAGTCGAGATGGATCCGGAAGTGGAAGCCGACACGCCGCAGCGGCGGCAGCTGGACCAAGAACGTACAGGCCGTGCCGATCATGCTGCCCCACGCCACGACCACGATGCCGCCCGGGATCAGCCCGCTCGAGCCGATGAAGATGGCCGCGACGATGATCAGGTTCTGGGGCACGCCCATGGCCGCGGGCGCC
>JAJYVM010000529.1 GCA_021792015.1 Bacillota bacterium
AGTGCAGTTCGACGGAGAAGAAGATGATGGCCACGATGCCGAGGAAGAAGGTCGGCAGGGACATGCCGAAGTAGCTGACCACGGTCACGAAGTAGTCGATGAACGAGTACTGCCGAATGGCGCTCACGATGCCGAGCAGGAACGCGACGACGAACGACAGGAGGAAGGCGCTGCCCATGAGCTCCGCCGTGGCCGGAATGCGCTGGACCATCATCTGCGCTGCCGGCTGGCCGTAGATGTACGAATAGCCGAAGTTGCCTTGGACGGCCTTGCCCAGCCAGTCGATGTACTGCACCCACACCGGCTGGTTGATGCCGTAGGAGGCGGCGATCGCCTGTAGCTCCTTGTGCGTCATGCCAGGCTGGTGCACGAACAGGGCGAGCGGGCCGCCGGGCATCGCGTGCATGAGGAAGAAAAGCAGGATCGAGATGCCGAACACCGTCGGGACCGACTGTGCCAGGCGGCGGATGACGAAGACCCCCATGCGACGAACCCCCCTACCCTACGGTTCGTTTAGACAGGCGACCGCGGGCCGGCGCCGGACGCCGAGCCTGCGTGGGCCGCACCGCACCCCGCGGCGATCGGCCGCCCAGACGGGTTGAGTGATGGCCATTCGCGTCCGCGCGCCGGAATCCTGCGTCGCCACCGCGATCCATCGGCCGCGGGCGACGTGCCCGTGCGGCTGCCGCCTTGGCGCGCTCGCCGGCCCGGGCCGCCGCGTACACGCTGGGCCAGGCAGGACTTGCGTCGCACAACGCGAATGCATCGCATCCGAGTCACAGGCCCGCAGCCCTACCGGCCGACTGTGCGAACGGCCGCGAACGCTGACACGGTACGCGGCGCGCGCGCAGATGTCAGTCCCTTCGGTAGGCGCTTGCGTCGCTCCCGAGCATGTCCGCGGTCGGCCGCCGCCCCAGCGGCCGACAGTTCGCACCGGTCCCCGTACCCGAGGTGAGCGGTGCGAGGAAACGAGCAGGCTCGGTTGTCCTGTATTCACCCGGACGCGCCCGCGGGGAGCGAGGCGGCGGCGTCCTTCGAGACAGTGTCCGCGCCCCGGTCAATTGCAACAGCCCTTTCCCCGCAGGAGGTATGAGACGAGCATGGTTCGCAAGTTTGCCCGCCGCGCCGGTGCGGCCGCGTCCGCGGTCGCGCTTCTCGGTGCAACGGTAGCCGGTGTGGCGCCCCAGGCGTTCGCCCACGCCAAGATGAACGCCGCCAAGGTCAAGCCCGGAAACGGCGTCATCGTGGACGGCATCTTCGAGGAGCCGAACCTTCTGAACCCGGCCCAGGGCCCGACGATGACGTTCGGCGGCATGGTCATGACGACACTGTTCGCCAACCTGTACCAGACGACGCCGGCCGGCCAGATCGTGCCGTTCATCGCCACGAGCCTGCCGAAGGTGTCGCCGAACGGCCTGACCTACACGTTCAACCTGAAGCACACCGAGTGGAACAACGGCACGCCGTTTACCGCGGCCGATGTCGTCGCCACCTGGCACCTGATCATGAGCCCGGGCTACATCGCCGCCTCCACCGTCGGCTGGAGCGACGTCAAGTCCATCACCTACCCGAAGTCCAACCCCTACACGTTCACCATCCAGCTCAAGCAGCCGTTCCCGGCGCTCGTCGCCGACTGCTTCGGGACCGACTACCCGGGCATCGTGCCGGCCCAGGTGTTCGCCCACCTGACGGGCAAGGCGGCGAACAACGCGGCCTACGACCACGACCCGACGATCACCAACGGGCCGTTCGAGTTCAAGTCGTGGACGCCGGGCGTCTCCATCACCGTCGTGCCGAACCCGCACTGGTTCGGACCGGCGCCAAAGAGCAAGGAGATCGTGTTCGAGGTCATCCCGAACGACAACGCCCTCCTCGCCGACGCCCAGAGCCACTCGATCAACGTCTACTACTTCGACTCGATCACCCAGGTGAAGCAGCTCCAGGCCATCCCCGGCGCCAAGGTGTACTTCACCACCCAGCCGGCCTGGGAAGGCATCACGCTGAACGAGAAGAACCCGTTCCTCAGGAGCGTGAAGGTGCGCCAGGCCCTGCAGATGGCGATCAACACGCCGGTCCTGATCAAGGACGTCTGGAAGGGCCACGCCCTGCCCGCCGCGGCTGACCAGCCGCCCGACAGCTTCGCCCACAACCCGGCCCTGAAGCCCTGGCCGTACGACCCGGCGAAGAGCCGGCAGCTGCTGAAGCAGGCCGGCTTCAAGATGGGCCCGGGCGGCTACCTCGAGAAGGGTGGCAAGACCTTCAGCCTCGTCTACTCGACCACCTCGGCCAATCCCTGGCGCGCGCTGGACCAGGAGCTCATCCAGGTCTGGTTCAAGGCCATCGGCGTCAAGGTGACGATCAAGGACTACCCGGCCAACGCCTACTTCGGCACGGTGCTGCCGTCCGAAAAGGGCTGGGACATGGGCGAGTTCGAGTACGCCGAGGGCTACGACCCGCTCGCCGGCATGCAGCCCGTGTACGGCACCGGCGGCGTAAACAACTACGCGAGCTACTCGAACCCGACGCTCGACAAGCTCTTCGCCGAGGCCGGC
>JAJYVM010000530.1 GCA_021792015.1 Bacillota bacterium
GAACCCGCGCGCGTAGGCCAGCTCGCCGCCGCGCGCCACGGCCACGGCCATCGCCGGCGTCTGGTAGAGCGCGAGGGTGCGCTCCGCCGACGCCTCGAAGGCCCCGCTCCACTCCGGCGCTGTCATTCCCAAGCCCCCCAGCGGCCGCCTTCGGCGCGTTCCGCGATGTTCCTGCACGTCGCCGCGCCGGCGGCCAGGGCAGGTGCCGCCCGGTCAACCCGGGAACGTGGCGCAGGCCGGTGGGGAGACACGGGGCGTGAGGGCCGGCGTGGGAAGGTGCGCCACCGCAGGGAGCTTGTGACGGGCGGCGCGTACGCGCCGCCCGACCAAACCGGTGTTACGGGTGTGTGCTCCCGACCGGGCGACCATGCTTCCGCCCACCAGCCGGACCGATTTGCGAGGAGAAGGGTGCGAGGCGATGGCCCTGCTTCCCCGCCGCCAGGGACCATGCGCATCCGCGGCGCAGCCGGGCAGCCGGCCCTGACATCGCCCCAACGTGCCCTCCGCCACGCCCGCCGCCTTACAATTGCGTGAGAGCGGCAGATTTGGCACACCCACCCGCGAAGACTATCGCCTGGGTGAACACATGACGAAGATGCGCATCGTGGCCGTGCTGGCGATCCTGGCCCTGCTGCTGCCGCTCGGGGCGACGGCGGCCGCCGCCGCCACCCCGACCTTCTCGGACATCGGCGGCCTCTGGGACGCCGGCGACGTGACGCTGCTTGCCGCCGACGGTATCCTCACGGGCGAGCCGGGCGGCATCTTCGCCCCCAACGCGCCGGTGAGCCGCGCGCAGTTCGCCACGATGCTGCAGCGCACATTCGGCGTGCGGCCACCCTCCCCGATCCCGCAGGACTACAAGGACGTCCCGACCACCTTTTGGGGCGCCGCCGCCATCGCGGCGGCGCGCCAGTCCGGTTGGATGCAGGGTGTGGGCGGGGGCCTGTTCCTGCCGGATGCCCCGGTCACCCGGGCCCAGGCCGTGGTCGCCCTGGATAACGCCCTGCACCTCACCGCCGCCGCCACCGACCGGCTGGCCTTCACGGATGCGGCGGGCATCCCCGCCTGGGCGCAGCAGGCCGTGGCCGCGGCCGTCGCCGCCGGCCTGGTCACGGGCTACCCGAACGGCACCTTCCAGCCCCAGACCGTGCTCAGCCGGGCCGACGCGGCACACCTCTTCGTGCTGGTGCTGAAGCGGCTGGACACGCCCGCCCCGCCCCAGGGGACCTACCTGACGGCCTACGAGAACCACACCGACGTGGTCTGGCAGACCGTCTACAACGCGACGTACTACGCCATCGACCGCCTGGCCCCGGGCGGCGCCTGGCAGCAGGTCGGCACCACCCGCGACCGGGTCTGGGGCGACTACCACGCCAACCCGAGCACGGCCTACCTCTATCGCGTGCGGGCCGTCAGCGCCCAGGGCTTCAGCTCGGCGCCGGGCAGCGCCGTGGCGCAGCCCGCCCTCACGTCCCTGCAGGCCGGGTGGGCCGGCCCCTACGGCTTCTCCGTCTCCAGCGTCCTGGGGCTGCAGGGGGCGACGGCCGGCGGCCCCGGCACGCCCCTCGGCCTTGGCGGGCTGGACCTTAAAGCCCTGCCCGCCCTGCCGGCCACGGTGAGCACGCCGTCGGGCGCCCCCACCCTGCTCTTCAGCGACAACCCGGAGACCGTGAGCCAGCCGTCCATCCTCTACCAGGCCACGGCCAGCGGCCCGGTGCGCCTGTACTACGACCACACCAACAACACCGGCGCCACCGCCCACTTCGCCGTGCTGCTGACCAACAACGGCAGCGCCCCGATCACCTACGAGGTGGACCGCTGGCTTGAGACCACCTCCGGCGGGCCGAAGGCCCAGGGCGAGACGGTGGCCGCCGGCCTGCTGGCGCCCCCCGGCCTCATCATCGCGGAGGGGACCCTGCCGCCCGGCGCGACCATCCCCCTCGACCCGGCCGAGGCCAGCATTCCCATCCCCGACGGGGCCGGCGTGCAGGGCGCCTACGACGTGAAGCTCGGCGGCCCGGCCCAGGTGACGTTCGCCATGATGAACGACACCCAGGCGCAGCACCCGGTGCTGGCGCTGACGTCCGGCGCCCTCAGCCAGGCCCCCAGCGGCGACGGCGCCGGCCGCGGCACGTACAAGGGGGCCGCGCGCGACATCGCCGTCACGCCGTCGGCCAGCCAGCCCGAAGCCCTGACCCTGGCCGACGGCAAGTCCGATCCCTACCTGACCGGAACGGACGCCACGACCGGCAACACCACCACCGACTATGGCAACTACGGCGTCACGTACCGCATCACCGGCACGCCCAGCGTGACGACCGCCGTGGTCGCCGTGCCCATCGGCGGCCAGTACTACGGCGCCGTCGGCGTGGGCGGCCAGGTCTACGTGGCGCCGACGTACGTCCTGCCCTCCGACGGCAGCACGGGGTTCCTGCTGGCCGTTTGGCCGGCCGGCCAGAAGAGCGAGATCGACTGGGTGCCGCCCGCCGCGTCCTACCTGCCCCTGGTGCTCGTGACCATCCCGATCCCCTGAGGCACGGCGCCCGGGCGC
>JAJYVM010000042.1 GCA_021792015.1 Bacillota bacterium
GTGACGGCCGCGGCCGTCGTGTGGTACACGCTGTGCCAGGCCCGCCCCGCGTCGGTCGTGGCGAGGATGGCGTAGCTCCCGGCGCTGGAGGCCACCGCCCACGCGTTCGTGGCGTCCAGGGCGCCGATGGCCAGGATGGCGTAGCCGGGCGGGGCGGGTACGGGCGCGCTGGCCGTGCCGAGGGCGGAGACGACGCTGACGGCGCCGCCCTGCAGAGTGACCCAGGCCGCCGCGCCGTCCGAGGCCGCCGCCAGCGCCGCCACGCGGCCCGGGATGGTGGTGACCATGCGCCACGCGGTCCCTTCGTCCGGGCTGGACCAGACCTGGGTCACGGGACTGCCCGTGGTGCCGGTGGCCGCCGCCCACCCCGTCCCGTTGGGGGCAAAGCCGCCGCCCACCGGCGCGCCGCCCGTGCTCAACTGCAGCCGGCGCCACGTCTGGCCGCCGTCGGCGGTGGTCTCCATCAGACCCGCTGGCGTCTGCGCGAGCATCCAGCCGTGGCCGCCGCCCAAATCGCCCCCGGCGGTGTAGCCGGCCCACGGCAGGCCATGCGACCCCTGCGCGCCGCCGAGCGCGTCGCGGGCGATCAGCCGCCAGGTGGCGCCCCCATCCGCCGTCGCATAGACGCGCACACCGCAGCCCTGGCCGGCGCAGTTGCGCAGATGGGCCACCAGCCACCCGTCGGTCGGGTCCACGAACGAGGCCGCCAGCACGGTGGTGCTCGTCAGGCCCGCCGGCAGGGCCACGCGCTTCCAGCTCACGCCGCCGTCATCGGTCGCATAGAGCGCATCCGGCCCGAAGGCCCAGCCGTCCTGCGGGTCGAGGAACTGCACGCCCGTCAGGGCCGCCGCGGCGATGACGCGCTCGGACCAGGCAGCGCCGCCGTTGTGGGTCGACAGCACGATGCCCTGGCACCGCCCCGAGCCCGCGCAGCGGCTGCCCACCGCCCAGCCCATCTGACTCGTCAGAAGCTGCACGGCGGCGAGCCGCAGCGGCGCCGTCGTGCTCTGCAGCGCCGTCACGGCGGGCTTGATGACGTGCGCGACCGTCACCGCGCCGAGCGTCTCACCGGGGCCGTAGGTCGCCCCGGTCACCGTCGCTGGCGGCGCAGACACGGGGACCGTTGCGGACGCGGGCTTCGCGGTGGGAGAGGCCGGGGTGCGCGCGGCCCCGAAAGGCCCGCACCCCACGAGCGCCACCTGAACCAGCAGGAGGGCAACCGCCGCAATCGCACGCCGGATCCGAACCGCCTCCAAGTAATCTTCCCGCGGTCCCGTGCAACCCGACGGCCCCAGGCGGCCAATCCGCCCCTGCCGATCCGGCGTCCGCAGCCTCGACCCTTCTACACCCCGCCGGCGGCCGCCTCCACCGTCGGGCCGCACGGCGTGATGCGCCACACCCCGGCTCCCGATGCGCGCACCTCGGACCCGAGCGAGCGCGACAGGCGGTCCACCCGCTCCATGATGCGCTCGCCGTCCGCCGCCGAGGCCGCCACGGGGCTCCCGCGCTGCGCTCGCGGCAGGCCGTGGCCCAGCGTCACGGGCACCGCCTCGACCTCGCTCGATCCGTCGCTGCAAAGGCGCAGTGTCGCGACGACGGACTCCCAGTAGTGCGGGTCGGCCGGAAAGCCACGCCTGTCGCCGTTGCTGCGCGCGTCGAAGAGGTCGGCCGGCCCGGCGTCCGGCGGGAGACCCCAGCGCTGGAAGTAGTCGGCCGGCTGGGCCGGCATCGTCTCGCTCTGAAAGACGAAATTGCCGAGGCTGTACAGGATCGGCCGGCCTCTGTAGTATTCCACACCACGCAGCACGTGGGGCCCGTGGCCGATGACGGCGTGTGCCCCCGCGTCGATGCAGGCGCGCGCGAAGGTCGGGATGAACTGCGCCGGCTGCTCGCGCTCGCCCGCCGCCGCCTGGTGCGCGTGCAGGCTCACGACGACGAAGTCCGCCTGCCGCGCCGCCTCGCGCACCGATGCCAGGTTGCCGGCGAGGTCGCGGGGATCCGGCTCCGTCCGCTCCCCGACGTCCTCGGCCCGCTCGACGGCCACGAAATGCTGCCCGAAGAGCGCGAGGGTGCCCTCCGGCTCGGCGCCCACCCAGCCGTCGCGCACCCGCTGCCGGTGCTCGGCCGCCACGCCGAGCCGATCCCCGAGCGCGCGCAGCCGCTCGAGATCGTCCGACCCCACCTGCAGGGTCCGCCTGATCCGCAGCGGGTTCAGCCCGGGCCGCCCGGGCAGCGTACCGTGCGGGTCGCCGGCCGGCGCCTCCGTCAGGAAGCTGGACGCCGTCGAAACAAGGGCCAGCCGCCCGCCGCCCGTCTCGATGTAGCGCGGCGCCCGCGCCGCCGCGAGGTTCATCCCGACCCCGGCGTATTCGACGCCCATGTCGTCCATGTGCCGCAGCGCCGCCAGCAGGCCGTGCCGGCCCCAGTCGTGGGCGTGGTTGTGGGCGCACGCGAAGAGGCGCAGGCCCATCCAGCGCAGGTCCTCGACCCGCTCCGGACTGCAGCAGAGCCAGGTCCCGCCGGACTCGTTGGCGGGCGGCCCCTCGAAGTTATGGGGCAATTGCTCGAGGTTGGCGAAGGCCGCGTCCGCCGAGCGAATGCGGTCGCGGAGGGCGTGCAGGGCGGGGTCACGACTCTCGCGCAGGCTGCGGGTGATGATGCAGTCGCCAACGGCTGCCAGCGTGATCTCCATGATGACTTCGCCACCCCCTGGGGGGCGAAGTACTGCCCCAAGAGCCAGGGTCCTCCCGTGCGCGCGTTCGGTCGCCGCGAGACTTGCTGGGATCCGCCGCTCTACCGATGGAGCGGGGGCGGCATGCTCGGGTACGGTGGTGGCATGCGGCGAATCGCCTGGCTTCCCCTCCTCCTCCTCCTCACGGGTTGCGGCGCCCCGGCCGGGCACGTGGCCGCCACCCCGGCGACGCGCCCCGCCGCGACGGCCTCCGCCTCCGTCTCGCACGCGCCAGCGGGCACCGCCACAGCGGCCGCGGCGCCAGCAGCGGCCACCGGCACAGCGGAAGCGGCTGCCACGGGGTCGGCCCCCGCGACGGCACCGGTGCCCGGCGCCCCGCCCACCGCCTCGCATGCGACGGCCACGGCATCACCGGCCGCGACGTCAGCCGGCGGCTCCTCCGCCCACTCCGGCGCGGGGGCCGACGCAACGTCCACCGCGACGGCACCGGCATCCAGCAGCGCCGCGCGCGCTCCCTCCGGCGCGACGTCCCCTCCGCCATCAGCCCCGCTGACGCCCGGCGTGTGGGCCGACGCGGGCAGCGAATCCGCCTGCGCCACGGTCCTCACCGCGGACCTCGTGGCCTACGGCGCCGCCGCCGGTCCCATCGCCCCGGGCACGGGCGGCACGCTGGCCGTATACGTGCACAACAACAGCAACCTATGTGGCGCGGCCGGCAGGCCGATCAGCCTCGGCGCTACCGGCTGGCGCCTCATCGTCACGCCCCTCGGCGCCCTGGCCGGCGTCGCCGCCACCGACCTTCCGTCTCCGCCCGCCAGCCTGGCCCCGGGCGCGGAGGTGCGCCTGCCGGTGCGCATCGGCGCGGGCCTGGCCCCCGGCTGGTACGAGGCCAGCGTGCAGGCGCCAGGCGCAGGCGCCCCGCCCGTGGCCAGCCTCCCGTCCCTGCAATCGATCGAGCGCTTCCTGGTGACCGCCGGTCCGCGACCGGCCGGCCGCGTCACAGCCGACGCCTACCCCGCCCCGGCCGTCGGCGGCCTCTCCATGCCGCTGGTCAGCGTCACCTGGAGCAGCCGGAACGTGGCCGTCGTCACCGTCCACGCCGCGCTGGTCTGCGGACCCGGCACGGACCGCTACGCGTCGTTCACCGGCGTCACGGCCACAGCCGCCGGCCACGGCTTCACCACGGACCTGCCCAACGTCGGCGGCGGCCAGGACCCCGCCATCGCCCAGGCCAGCTGGGACTTCCCCTTCCCGGGCGAGGCGGCCTCGCTGACCGTGGCGGCGCGCGTGCAGGTCCGCGCCTGCGGGTCGGGCGCCCTGCTGGGCAGCAACGGCGTCGCGTGGAAGGTGGACCTGCCCGGATGAGCGAGGCGAGGCGGGGCAGCCGCGCCCGCCGCGCCCGCTCACCCCAAGAGCCGCGCGAGCACCTCCGCCGGGATGCCCTCCTTGATGGGCCGTCCCTCCGCCTCCATGTGGGCCAGGCACTCGGCGACCGTTTGCGCGAACGGCGTCGAGGTGAGCCCCAGTTCCCGCTGCGCCCGCTCGGTGGAGAAGTTGCGGCCGGCACCGCGGCTCACGGCCGGGAGATGCGCCACCCCGGCCTCCCTGAGCGCCTCCCAGCTCACCGTCGCGACCCGCGGCGTCGTCCCCACCGAAGCCGCGGCCGTGTCGATCCACTCGCGCAGCGTGCGGTGCCGCGTCTGCGCCGCGTTGTACGCGCGGTTGGCCGCATGCGGCGCCTTGGCCGCCGCGATCAGCTCGCGCGCCAGGTCCTTCACGTACACGCAGCGCGTGAAGGCGGCCGGCTCCCCCGGCACCACCACGCCACCGGCCTTCACGCGGTGCAGCCAGTAGTGGCAGCGGTCCGTCGGATCCCACGGCCCGTAGACGACGACGGGGCGCACCACGGTGACCTGCATGCCGCACTCCGGCCCCAGGCGCCACAGGGCGCGCTCGGCCTTGGCCTTCTTGGCGCCGTACGCGTTCGGGGCCCCGTCGCCGAGGTAGCGCTCCTCCGCCGGCCACTGCGGGCTGTCCTCGGTGATCTCGGCCCCGTCCGGCCGCGGCATGTACACGCCGCCCGTGCTGACGTACACGTACCGGCCCGTGCGCGGCCCCACGGCCCTGACAAGCGGCACGACCTCCTCCTCCACGTAGGCCGACACGTCGAACACCCAGTCCCAGTCGCGCTGGCCGAGGACGGCGGGCGGGTCGGCGCGCTCGCCCGCCACGCGCGCCGCCTCGGGAAACAGGTCCGGGTTGGTCTGGCCCCGGTTGAAGAGCGTGACCTCGTGGCCCTCATCCAGCAGGAACTCCACCAGGTGGCGCCCGATGAACCGGGTGCCGCCCGCGACAAGCACGCGCATGTGTCGCCAAGCCTCCTTGCGTGTCTCGGGGCCTCGGAAAAGCGTTGCTACGGCCGCGATGCGGCCTCCGCTCCCGTCATCCGGACCGCCGCAGCATGGCCTCGACCCTGCGCCCCAGGGCCAGGCGCAGCGGCCGCTCCGCCATCGGGTCGCCGCGCCCCGCCTGGATCTCGTCCAATCGCCCCTCCGGCGTGACCCGCCGCCCATCCGGCGAGGGGCAGCGGTCGGCGTCCCCGGAGCCAGGGACGGTGGAGGTCATGCGTGACGCATTCGGTCGGCCACGACGCCCTCCTCGCGCGGATAGCCCGCGAGATCGAGCCCATGCTCCGCCGCCTGCAGCCGGGCCAGGGAGTGGTGCGCCACCAGGCAGGCAGCCGCTCCTCCGCCCCGCGCCCGGACCCACTCGGCGCCGTCCAGCGGATGAAGCCCCGTCCGCGCCAGCCCCTTGGCGTAGCCGACGTCGTGCAGCCAGGCGGTGCGCACCAGCACCCCGGTGGCCTCCCCATCGAGGCGCGCCCGTGCCGCCAGGTCCTCCGCCAGCGCTGCGACACCGCGCACGTGGGCCAGGCGGCGCGCCATGTCCGCCAGCCACGCCTCCGCCGCCGCCGGGCAGCCGCCCGGCGAGTCCAGATCCATCGCGAGGCCCCCTTGTGTCGGCCGCGGCGCATATCTGCGAGGATGGGGGGAGGAGGTCGCCCGCATCACCCGCGCCCAGGTCGTGGAGTACTGGCTCACGTTCTTCGTCCCGACGGTGCTGGCGACCGCGGCCGTCGCCTTCATCGTCATCCGCGAGATCCTGCGCGGACGGCGGCGGCGCGACGGCCGCGACTCCGGTCGCGAGTAGCGCCGGCTCCACCCCGCCGCCGATTGGAATTCGCGGGCGCGCATCGCGCGCCCGATGCGACGCCGCCAGCGCCACCGCCCCGCCGACCGCGCGATCCAGATCCCCACGCTGCCCGCCCGTGCCACCGTCCCGCGCCCACCCGGTGCCGGCCAGCCAGCGTGCGCGCCCGATGCGACGCCGCCAGCGCCACCCCTGCCCGCCCACCCGCTGCCAGACCGGCCATGTGGGCGCGCGGCGCGCGCGCCCACCCAATCATCGGCCGGCCAGCGCCTCCACCGCCCCGGCCGCCTGCGGCCAGAAGGGCAGATCGGCTCGGATCGGGGCGAAGTGCTCGGCGCCCGGCAGCTCGAGGAGCGCCGCCCGGTCGCCGGCGGCCTGCGCGGCCTCCACGTAGCGGCGGGATTCCGCGATGGCGACGGACTGGTCCTCGACGCCGTGGACGACGGTCTGCGGGCAACCCGTGGGCAGCAGCGCGTAGGGATCGACGGCGCCCCGCCCGGCGGGGTCGACCAGCGCGGCCAGCTCGGGGCGCGCCGTGAAGAAGCGGTCCAGGTCGGTGACGGGGGCAATCGCGACGGCGGCGCGGACGGGAAGGGCGTCGGGGCGGGGTGCGAGCGGGCCGCCGGCGGGGATGCGGTGGCGGCCGGCCAGCCACAGCGCCAGGTGGCCGCCGGCGGAGTGGCCGAGGGTCACCACGCGCGCCAGGTCCAGGCGGTGGGTGCGGGCAAGGGTCGCGGCGTGGTCGGCGGCCGCGGCGACGTCCTGGAAGAGGCCGGGCCACTCCGCGCCGGGATCACCCATGCGCCGGTACTCGATGTTCCAGGTGGCGAAGCCCCGGCGCGTGAGGTCGTCGGCCAGCCCGTCCATCAGGTCCACGTGGAACGCGCTCCGGTAGGCGCCGCCGTGGATGACCACGACCAGCGGGTGCGCGCCGGAAGCCGGCGCGGCCGCCGGCAGGCGCAGGTCGCCGAAGTTCTGGGGTGCGGGGCCGTAACGGATGCGGACGGCACCTGGCGGCGGGGCATCCGTGGCGTGGCTGGGCGGGGCGACGTGGGGCGTGAAGGCGGACATCGCGCGGACCTCCCGTCCTTGTCTGTGCTCCTGCGGCCGATTCGGCGCTGGTCCGCCCGAATCCCCCGTGCGGGCAGGGCAGACCCCCTGCGACGGTACGAATGGATTGGCCCTCCGACCGTGGCCGCACGGGGCCGCGCGACCTTACGCTGGTGATGCCGGGTGCGGCGGCGCCCCGGCCCGGGATGCTGACTGAGGATGCTGCATGGGGAGGCACGGGTTGTATGTCAGTCACCAAGTGGGAGCCGTTCACGGACGTGTTCGACGACATGGCGGACCTGCGGCGGCAGATGCGGCGCGTGCGCCGGCTGTTCGCGGGCGAGTTCAACCTGCCGTTCGACGTGTACGAGACGCCGGAGGAGGTCGTGGTGCGGGCAGACCTGCCGGGCGTCGCGCCGGAGAACGTCAAGGTCGAGTACCGGCCGGGCACGCTGACCATCCACGGGATGCGCAGGTTCGCGCACCCGGAGTCCGCGACGTTCCTGCGCCGGGAGCGCGGCGAGGGCGAGTTCCACTGCGCCGTGAGCGTCGAGGCGCCGATCGACGACACCAAGATCAGGGCCGTCCACGAGCACGGCGTGGTCACGGTTCACCTGCCGAAGCTGCCGGAGGCCAAGTCGCGCGAGATCCAGGTCGAGACGAGCAAGTAGCGAAGCGAACATAGCAGTCGCTTGCGCGCGGGTAGACCGCGCGCTCCACAGCCAGCCGCTCTCGGTGGGGATGGCGCGATCCCCGCCGCGGGCGGCTGGCGTGTTGTCATGCGGGCGGGAAGCGTGCGCTTTGCGTCGGACGCGCAGGGCCGGTTCCGGGTGGCCCTGGCGCCCGGCACGTACACCATCGTCAATGACGGCGGCGCGCCGTTCCCCCGGTGCCACGCCACGGCGACGGTGCCGGCGCATGCCTACGCGACCATCACCATCACGTGCGACACGGGGATCCGGTAGCCGCCCGCAGGGCACCCCGTGGGGCGGCCGCCATCGCCACAAGCCGCGACCGGGGCCGGTACGCGTCTTGGGGGCGCTGGATCCGTCGTCGCCGCGATGGTGCTCGTCCTGGCCTGCTTCCGCCCGACCCAGCTCGCGCAGCCGTACGACGATCCGTGCGGGGCCTGCGGCGCCACGTTCGAGCTCTCCTCGCTCGCGGCCGTCATGGTCGCCCACATGATGCAGCGGAAGCTCGTCCGCTGCCCGCAGTGCGGCGCCGTCACCTGGGCGACGCCCGTGCCGAAGGCCTGGCCCGCCTGCGCGCTACGACCCCGCCGCCGCCCGCACCGCCTCCAGCGCCGCCGGGTTCTCCAGGGCCGACAGGTCGCCGGCCGGCAGGCCGAGGTAGGCCGCCCGCACGGCGCGCCGAATGATCTTGCCGTTGCGCGTGCGCGGCAGGTCGCTGACAAACCGCACATCCTTGGGCGCCAGCGGCCGGCCCAGCCGCGCCCCCACCCAATCCCGCAGCTCCGCCGCCAGGGCCGCCCCCGGCTCCGTCCCCGGCGCCAGAATGCAGAAGCAGACGATGGCCTCGCCCTTGACCTCGTCGGGCACGCCGATGGCCGCCGCCTCCACCACCGCCGGGTGCGCCACCAGCTCGGATTCGACCTCCGCCGGCCCCACGCGCTTGCCGGCGACCTTGAGCGTGTCGTCCGAGCGGCCCTCGATGTACCAGAAGCCGTCCGCGTCCACCCGCGCCCAGTCGCCGTGCACCCACACGCCGGGCCAGCGCGACCAGTACGTCTCCAGGTAGCGCTCGCGGTCCTGCCAGAACCCGCGCGTCATGCCGGGCCAGGGCCCCGTGATGGCCAGCTCGCCCACGGCCCCGCGCACGGGCTTGCCGTCCTCGCCCAGCACCTCGGCCGGCACGCCGGGAATCGGCCCCGCGAACGCGCACGGCACCATCGGCGAGTTCGGGAAGCAGCCGAGGATCCCGCCGGAGATCTCCGTGCCGCCCGAGTAGTTGATGATGGGGCAGCGCGCGCCGCCGACCTCCTCGAAGTACCAGCGCCAGGGGTCGGGGTTCCAGGGCTCGCCCGTGCTGCCCAAGACATGGAGCCGGCTGAGGTCGTGCCGCCGCACCCAGTCCGTGCCGTGGGTCATGAGGGCGCGGATGGCGGTGGGCGACACGCCGAGGTGGCTGACCCCGTGCCGCGCGCAGAGCGCCCAGATCCGGTCGGGCTGCGGGTAATCGGGCGTGCCCTCGTAAAACAGCATGGTCGCGCCGAGCCAGAGGGCGCCGAAGACCTCCCAGGGCCCCATCATCCAGCCCATGTCCGTGAACCAGAAGAGCAGGTCGCCCCCCTGGAGGTCGAAGCAGTGGGCCAGGTCCTGCGCGGCCTTGAGCGGGAACCCCGCGTGCACGTGGACGGCGCCCTTCGGACGGCCGGTGGTGCCCGAGGTGTAGATGAGCATCACCGGGGTCTCGGCATCGAGCTGCTTGCTTTCATATGTGGCGCGCATGCGCGCCACAACATCGTCGTAAGCCACGTCGCGGGGCTCGGTGAAGGGCACGTCGGCACCGAGCCTTCTCACCATCAGGATGTGCTCAAGGTCGGGGCAGGCGGCCGCCGCCTGGTCGGCGACGGGCTTTTGCAGCACGGGGCGGCCGCGCCGGTAGAAGCCGTCGGCCGTGACCAGCAGGCGCGCCCCGCCCTCGCGCAGGCGCGTGGCCACGGCGTCGGCGCCGTAACCGGAAAAGATCGGGATGAAGATGGCACCCACCTTGCAGCACGCCAGCAGGACGGCCGCCGTCTCGGGCAACATGGGCAGGAAGATCCCCACGCGGTCGCCCTGGCGGATGCCGAGCTCCTCAAGCGCATTGGCGACGCGGTTGGTCTCCTGCCAGAGGTCGAAGTACGAGTAGCGGCGGACGGCGCCGTCCTCGCCCTCCCAGACCAGGGCCAGCTGGCGGCGGCGCGGGGTCGCCACATGCTTGTCGAGGGCGTCGTTGGCCGCGTTCATCCTGCCGCCCGTGAACCAGCGGGCCCAGGGCACGCCGTCGGTCAGGTCGAGGGCCTGCGTATAGGGCTGGTACCACGCCACGCCGAGATCCTGCTCCACCTCGCGCCAGAACCACCCCGGGTCGGCGGCGGCCCGGGCGCGGAGATCGTCGAGGTCGCGCGCGCCGGTGCGGTCCAGGAACCGCTGGAGGTGGCTGCGCGCCATGCGCTGGGGATCGGGCCGCCAGACCACGTCGGCCATCGGGCGGGCCTCCTCGTGCCATCTGTATCGACATCAAGCGTTTCCGTGCCGCGCGGCGGCAGTCCTGCGCGGCCTGCCGGCCGTGAAGCGCGCGGTCTCCCGCCGCGCACGGGCGACCGCGGTGGTGGGGCGCGGTCTCCCGCGCGCACCGCGACTTCAATGTAGCGAGCGGTCTCCCCCGTGTACCGGCGACTGCGATGGTCGCGAGCGGTCCCCACGGCGCGAGCCGGCGCGCCGTCTCCCCCCGCGCCAGCGGCTTCAATGGTAGCGTTGGCCCCGGGGGAGGCTGATCGCTTGCGCGTGCAGGGCATCCACCACGTCACCGCGATCGCGGGGAACCCGCAGGGTAACCTCGACTTCTACAGGCAGGCCCTCGGCCTGCGACTCGTCAAGCGCACCGTGAACTTCGACGACCCGGGCTCGTACCACTTCTACTTCGGGGATGACGCCGGCGCACCGGGCACGGTGATGACCTTCTTCGCCTGGCCCGCCGGCCAGCGTGGCCAGGGCGGCGTCGGCCAGCCGGCGGCCACCGCCTTTCGCGTCCCGCCCGGCTCCCTCGGATACTGGGCCGAGCGGCTGCAAGGCTTCGACGTCGTGCCGTCCGAGGTGACGGAGCGCTTCGGCGACGAGGTCATGGGCTTTCGGGACCCCGACGGCCTGCGGCTGGAGCTGGTGGCCGGGGCACACGGCGCCACGGCCGTTTCGGGGGTCGTCGCGGGCGCCATTGCGGGTTTTCACGGGGTGACCCTGGCGGAGCAGCGGATCGAAGCCACGGGCCGCTTCCTCACCGAGACCTTCGGGATGGAGGTGGCGGGCCAGTCGGGCAACCGCGCTCGGTTTCTTGCTTCGGGCCCGCTCGGGGCCGCCGTCGACCTGCTCGAGCTGCCGGCGGGCACGCGCGGGCGCACGGCCGTGGGCACGGTCCACCACGTGGCGTTCCGGGCGCGGGATGAGGAGGAGCAGGCGGCGTGGCACGCACGGCTGGTGGATCTCGGCGTCCACGTCACGCAGGTCCTCGACCGCTGCTACTTCCGCTCCATCTACTTCCGCGAGCCCGGGGGCGTGCTGTTCGAGATCGCGACCGATGCGCCGGGGTTCGCCGTGGACGAGCCGGCGTCGGCGCTGGGCGGCGCGCTGAAGCTGCCACCCTGGCTGGAGGGGCGACGGGCGGAGATCGAGGCGGCGCTGCCTGCGGTGCGGTAGCTGCCTGAGAAAGGGCGGCACCCGGGTGCACCCCGGGCGCCGCCTGGCTCAGCCCTTGGCGGGGAGCCGGCCGAGAATGGCCTGCACGGCCTGCTGGATGGTCTGAATCAGCGTGTTGAGGCCGCGCGCGATCTGTCCGAGGACCTGGCTCTGCTGCGCCAGCTGGCCCGTCTGCTGGTGGATGGCGCCGGTCACGCCCTGGATGGCGCCTACGATGAACGCCACGGCGGCAATCACCACGATCAGGCCGATGACGGCGATGATCAGCCACAGCCAGCCCGGCGGCCCGGATGGCTGCTGGCGCGGTTGAGTTGGCGCCTGCGGGGTCGCCGCGGGCGGTTGGATCTGGATCCGGATCACCCGGTCTCCCTCGCCGCGCTCCATGGTCTCGCGCGGGCTCCCGTCCGGGGTGCGGGGGCCGCCATCCGCCGGGCGGGACATGGTGCTCGCCTGGCTCCGGCCCTCGGCGGGCTCGCCGCGCGGCGTGCGAATACTCAACGTCCTCGCTCCCTTCCGAGGACAGGAATTCGGGCAGGGTGGAAGCCAAGCCGACCGTCCACTGTCGCGCGTTCCACCGGCGGCACGCCGGCCGCCGGCCGCCGCCCGCCCGTGGACACAGTCCGGCCGGCCCCCTATCATGAGTCTGTGCTAATGAACGGCAGCGCGCCCGCCCGTGCCGGTGCGAACAACCCGGGGAGCGCCGGCGATTCCGCCGGAGAGCCCTGCTCCCCCGCCAGCGCGGCGCCCGCGACATGCGGCGCCAGCCGCTGGCTCTGCGCGCTGCGCACCTTTCGCACCGTCGTCCGCGAGCGGGGCTTCACGGCCGCCGCCCGGCGCCTCGGCGTCAGCCAGGGCGCGGTCAGCCAGCAGATGCGCTGCCTGGAGAGCCAGCTCGGTGTGCGCCTGCTGGAGCGCTCGACACGCCGTGTGGCCCTGACCCCGGCCGGCGAGCGGCTGCTCTGGCACGCCGAGCGCCTGCTTGACGCCCAGGATGCGATGCTGGCCGAGATGGCGCGCCTGCGCGCGCAGACCGGCGAGCCCGCCCGGCCCGAGATTCTCCATTCCGAAACGCCCAAATGAGGGAAGGTGCGGCCCGCTTGGCGAGCCTGCGCTGTCGAAGCTTCCCCGAGGTCACATACGCCGGCGCCTTCGCGGCCCTGCGCGGCGACTTCGCCCGCGTCGCCCCGTTCTTCGCCTACGACCCGTCCGATCCGGGCGCCTGCGTCACGCGGGCCGAGGAGGTCGACGCCGCCTGGTCCGACTCCGGCGCCGCCGCCCGCCGCAGCAAGTTGTCCGGCGCCCTGGTGCAGTATGTGCGCGGCATCGGCGGCAGCCCCGCCCAGGTGGCCGCCGCCGAGCGCCTGGCCGACCCCCGCGCCCTGGCCGTCGTCACAGGCCAGCAGGCCGGCCTGCTGACGGGCCCGCTTCTCACCCTCTACAAGGCGATCACCGCGCTGCGCGTGGCGGCGGACATCGAGTCCCGCCTGGAGCGCCCCGTCGTCCCCGTCTTCTGGATCGCCAGCGAGGACCACGACTTCGCCGAGATCAACCAGGTCCGCGCCGTCGACGCCACCCAGCGCCCCGTGCGCCTGCGCCTGCCGCCGCTGCCCAACCGCCGCTCCGTCGGCGACATCCCCGTGCCGGCCGCCGCCCGCCACCTGGTGGGCGCCGCCATCAGCCTGCTGCCGTCCGACGACGTGGACGCCGACGCCGTCCAGTGGCTGCGCGGCACGCTGGATTCCGCGCTCAGAGGCCGCGAATCCCTGGCCAGCTGGTTCGCGCGGCTGCTGGCCGCGCTTTTTCCCGACAAGGGTCTGGTGCTCCTCGATCCCATGCTGCCGGCGCTGCGTGAGTTGGCCGCGCCGGTGATGGCGCAGGCGCACAGCAATGCCCCGGCCGTGAATGCCGCCCTGGCCGAGGCCGCCGCGCGCCTGCGCGAGGTCGGCCTGACCCCGGGCCTGGCCCTGGAGCCCGACCACATGCACGTCTTCTACCACGACGAGCGGGAGCGGGTGGCCCTCTTCCACCACGGCGCCGAGGGCGCGCGCGCGCGTCACGGCGAGGTCTCTTTCACGGTGGACGACTTCGGGCGCGCCGTCGCCGACCGCCCGGGCGCCTTCAGCCCGGGCGTCGTCCTGCGCCCCGTCGTCCAGGACGCCATCCTGCCGACCTTCTGCCAGATCTCCGGCCCCGGCGAGGCCGCCTACCTCGCGCAGATGAAGCAGGTCTTCCCGCTCTTCGGGCGTACGATGCCCGTGATCTACCCGCGGGTTGGCGCCACCCTCGCCCTCCCCGCCGACCTGCAGGCCGCCGCCTCCGTGGACCTTGAGCTGGGCGATCTGCGCGACGGCCGCTGGCGCCGCGCCGTGGAGAACGTCGTCGAGTCGCGCAGCCGCCTGGACGTCGCCGAGCGCTTCGAGTTGGAGCGTGCCGCCCTGCGCCAGCGCTACGAGTCGCTGGCCCACGAGCTGGCCACCGGGGTCGCCCCCGCCCTGCGCCAGATCGCCGAGCGCAACGGCGCCCAGGTGCTCTGGCAGCTTGACTACCTGGAGCGCAAGGCCGTCCAGCACGAGCGTCGGCGCGAGCGCGGCCTGCTGCGCGCCGTCGAGGGCGCCGCCCACCGCCTCTTCCCCGACGGCCACCTGCAGGAGACCACGCAGAGCGCCGTGCCGTACCTGCTGCGGTATGGCCCGCGGCTGGCCCAGGAGCTGGCCGACGCCGTCCCGATCGACCAGGGCCACGTGCTGGTGCACCTGGACGAGTGACCCGTTGCTGCCGCGCGCGGCCGCGAATATAATCTGGAAGCACGACATGGCGGCGTAGCTCAGCCTGGTTAGAGCATGCGGTTCATACCCGCAGTGTCGGAGGTTCAAATCCTCCCGCCGCTACCATCCCGACAACGCACTGAGGAGGGACTGCAGTCCCTCCTCAGTTTCGCTGCGCTCCCCGCAGCGGGATCCCGGCGCCCAGGATCTTGTTCGATGCGCGTCCGGCGGCCGGCTTATCGACGGTGGCAATGCGGCGCATCGACGGATCTGCGGACCAGGCTCTCTCGGTCTTCGGAGGGCATTGCCCTTGGCGCCGGCCCTCTGATCGCAGCACAAGCATGCCATGGCGCGGCGCGCGCCAACACGGTCATGCGGCCCACGTTTCGCGGCCGGCCGGCTCGGGCCGCACGGACGGGCCGCTTTGGTGCGCGCGGCCTGCGCCGCGCGCTTTTTGCCACCATCGCGGTTTGACGGCCATGCCGCCAGCCGCTATCATCGGGTCAGGCCCGTAGCTCAGTTGGCAGAGCAGCTGACTCTTAATCAGCGGGTCAGGGGTTCGAGCCCCCTCGGGCCTACCAAAAGCCTTTAGCGACGCGATTTGCGGCAGAGCCTCTCCTTCGGCGGGAGAGGCTTTTGCGCGTTCTGACCCGCTGATTCCGGCCATGCCCGCTGATTCCGTCAGCGGGCGCCCACCACTACCCTCGGGGGGTATGCCGGAATGCTGCCGTTGAACGAAGCGCTTGAAGAGTTCCTGGTCCGCTGCGAAGATGACGACATCATCGCGCGCTGCCCACGCGAGGCGTGTGCT
>JAJYVM010000531.1 GCA_021792015.1 Bacillota bacterium
CCTGGATGCCTACGCCGCCTCGCACACGCTGCGGCAGTGGCTGCGCCTCGCCAACACCGAGGAGGCGATCCTGACCGGGCACGGGATCCACCTCGCCGGCGTCGCGCCCGACGTCCTCGCCCGCTGGTGGTACAGCCGCAACCTGCGTATCTTCCACCACCTGCGCGGCATCACGGAGGGGCCGGGCGATCGGATCGTGCTCGTCATCGGCGCCGGCCACCTGCCGATCCTCCGCCACTGCGTGCAGTGCTCGCCCGAGCACCAGCTGGTGGAGGTTGGCGACTGGCTCTGAGCCGAGGGATGCGGGACGGCGGCCCACCCGGCGGACGCTGCACGGCACGCACAGCGCGTGAGCACCCGCCCGTGCTGGAGGTCGAGCCCGGCGATACGGTCGGGTTCCTGAAGGCAGGCCGCCCCTGGCCCCTGGGCCCTGGCCGCCACATCCTGCCGGTCGACGGCATCCGGTAGGACAACCCGCACGGCGCCGGCGCCGTCTGCTGCCTTCTTCGTGACGGGTCGGGCATGCGCCCGACCCGTTCGCGCGGCCGCCCCACGCCCGACCTTGTTTGCAGGCGGGCCCCATGCCACCATGGGGCCAATGGCACAGTCCAATCACCGGTCCATTGGCAGCCCCCTGCCCCTCGGCTTGGCAGCCGCCCTGGACGGCTGGCGACAACGGCCCGGTCCCCTCTACCTCCGCCTGTCCGACGCCCTGGCGGCCGCCATCGAGGCCGAGGAGATCCTGCCCGGCACGAAGCTGCCGCCCGAGCGCCTCCTGGCCGAGCAGCTGGGGGTCGCCCGCACCACCGTCGCCACCGCGCTGGATGCGCTGGAGGGCCGGGGGCTGCTGGAGCGCCGCCAGGGCCGCGGGACGCATGTCGCCGGCGTGCACGGCGGCCAGGTGGAGCCGCGAGCGGCCGACCTGACCACCACACTGCAGCGCAACATCATCTTCCGGCGCCTCGGCGACCGGGGGGCTGACGCCGTCGACCTGCTCGGGAACCCGGCCCCGGGTGCCGCGGCCCGCGCGGCCGTGGTCGCGGCGGCGCGCGAGGTGGACTTCGCGGGCCTGATGGCCGATAGCGGCTACTTTCCCCTCGGCTACCCGCCCCTGCGCCGGGCGCTGGCCGAGCACCTCACGGCCGGCGGGCTGCCGAGCACCGAGGAGGAGATCCTGGTCACGGCCGGCGCCCAGCAGGCGATCAGCCTCCTCGCCGCCTACTACACCAAGCCCGGCTCGGCCGTCATGCTTGAGGACCCGACGTTCCCCGGCGCCATCGACGCCTTCCGCGCCGCGGGCGCCCACGTGCTCAGCGTCGCCATCCAGGAGACGGGCGGGGCCCCCGGCCCCATCGCCGCGGCCATGGCCGACGGCTCGGTGCGCGCCGTCTACCTCATGCCGACCCATCACAACCCGACCGGGACCGTGATGCCGGACCCCGTGCGCCGCGAGCTGGTTCGAACCAGCGCCCGCACCGGCGTCCCGATCATCGAGGACGGCTCCCTCGCCGACCTGACCCTCGCCGGCCAGGTGCCGCCGCCCCTGGCGGCCCACGGCCAGGACGCGCCGATCGTGTCCATCGGCTCGCTGAGCAAGCTGTTCTGGCCCGGCCTGCGCGTCGGCTGGATCCGCGCCGGCCGCAGCATGATCGCCCAGCTGGGCCAGGTGAAGGCGGTGGCCGACCTCGGCACCTCCGTGGTCAGCCAGGCCATCGCCTGCCTGCTCCTCGGGGATGCCCAGCGCCTGCGGGAGCAGCGCCGCCAGGAGCTGGGCGAGCGCCTGGCCATCCTGCAGGACCTGCTCCCGCGCCTGCTGCCCGACTGGACGTGGCGCCGGCCCCGCGGCGGCATGTACGTCTGGTGCAAGCTCCCCGACGGCAGCGCCACGGAGCTGGCGCAGGTGGCCAGCCGCCACGGCGTCCTCATCGCGCCGGGGGCCATCATGTCGCCCACCGGCCGCTTCGACGACTTCGTGCGCCTCTCGTTCGACGCCGAGCCCGATCCTCTGCGGGCGGGCCTGCACCGCCTGGCCGCCGCCTGGGACGCCTACGCCACGGCTGTGCGCGACCGCGGCGCCCGCCGCATCGACGTCATCGTCTGAGACGCGTGCGAGGAGTGAAGCCGGTGCGACGGGGAGGAAGCCGCGCTTGGCGGCGGCTTTCACGGCAGCGGTGCGCCCCGCCGTCGCTCAGGACCGCACGACCGTGCATCGCGGCGGCAGCCCCCGGCCGGCGGGCCATCCCGGCGCGGCGCCCGCGGCATCCGCCGCACCCCTCTTGCCGCCGCGTCCCGCTGGCCGCATCCACGGTGCCGCCTGACGGCGATGCCAAAGGCTCAGGCCAACTTGCCGTCGATTGGCCTGCCCGTCCCGGGCTACCTTCCCCATAGAGGGGGGCACCACCACCCATGGCGGGAGAAAACGGAGCGACCCAGGGCACCTGGCGGGTGAAGAAGGGCCTGGCGGAGATGCTCAAGGGCGGCGTGATCATGGACGTCACGACGGCGGAGCAGGCCAAGATCGCCGAGGAGGCG
>JAJYVM010000532.1 GCA_021792015.1 Bacillota bacterium
GGTGCATGGTGACCGTGCGCCAGCCGAGCCCTACGGAGGCGATGCGGCTCGGGACCGCGGCGCCGAGCGAGAGGGAGGCGGGCGACAGCAGGATACTCTGCGGGGTGCTCGCGTCCCGGAACTGCGTGATCACGGGCTGCAACTGCTGCACCAGGGCCGCGATGTCGGCCGGCGCGCTCGTGGGAGGGGTGCCGCTGGTCGCGGTGACGCCCCCCGGCGGCATCCCGTTGGACCGGATAGCGGTGAGCGGAGACTTCGCCACAGTCGTCGCCTCACAGTCGGGGCCGCAGTGCGGGTCCAAACTGCGCTAGCCGGCCTCCGGTAGCCGCAGGGGGGGCCAGTGCCGGACGAGGACTCGGCCACCCGCGCCGCGCTTCAGCTCCCAGAAGGCGTGGTCGACGGAGCCAGCCTCCAGGGCCTCCAGGGTGAGCTGGCGCTTGGAGTAGCCCAGCACCTCCTCCTCGTCCTCGGTGTACGTCAGGAAGAACACGTACCACCGCCACGCCTCGGTCCTGACGCTTACGGGGATTATGCGTGGGCGCTGGGACGCGCACCACAGGCCGACGCCCAGCGACCGGCCGCTGATGGCGAGGGCCTGCAGCCAGCGCGTGGCGCCCGACTCGGAAAGCGCTAGGCACTCGTCGATGTAGACCACGAAAGGGTGGCGCTTGCCGGAGGACTGCGCACGGAGGTAGAGGCGGCGCAGGATGGCGTCCAGCGCCTTGCCGTCCGCGTGCTCCGGCTCGGGCCGGTAGACGATGTGCCGGTAGCCGATCTTCCAGCGCGGATCGTCCGGGCGGGTGATAACCACGAAGTCCCCGCCTGGCGGCTCGAAGTCGCCCTTCAGGTCGATGGCCACATAGTCGTAATCGCCGGCCACAAGCATGTGGGCGGCGAGGACGCTCTTTCCGCTGCCGTTGCTGCCCATCAACAGGACGCGCTCATGGTAGGTCGGCAGCTCCAGGAGCTCGTCAGCCATTGCTCATGCCCCGCGCGATGCGGGCCTGCTCCTCGGCCTGAGCCTCGGCGGCTTCACGCGCGACGCGGTTCTGCCGGCCCTCGCGGATACGGCGTCCGGCGCCGATGACATCCGACAGGCCGCCGAGGAAGCGCAGGCCCCTGGTCGCGACCTGGGCGCCGGGCAGCGCGTTGAGCAGGTCCGTCACGGACTTGCCGATGCCGCCGAAGTCGCTCTCCGTGAACTCGACGTCCGCTTTCGCCAGGCTGGCCACGAGCGTGGCCACGGCGAGGCAGGCGCGCTGCACGTCCAGGGCCACCAGCGGGCGCGCCATCGGCTCGGGGGCGTCCTGCTTTTGCGGTCCACCTCGGCCTCTGGGTAGCGCCGTGGCAGCGCCCTCTGCCGGCTCGTCGGGTGTGGCGCCAGCGCCCGTCGCGGGTTTCGCGGCCGCCTTGCGCGCCGGACGGCCACGGCGCTGCTTGCGCGGCGGATTTTGGCGGGCTCGTGCGGGTGGCATCGGTACAGGGCCCGGCTTGTCGCCGAAGGGCTCAGCCCCCGGCGACAGGGGCGGCTGCTCGGGCCGCGGCTGTGGCTGATTCTCGGCGCCCATCAGAACAGCACCCCCGGGCGCCTCTTGCGCTTCGGCTGCTGCGATGGCGGCGTCGGCAGCACGGTGTGGTCATCCGCCGCCGGACTGGCGGCCTTCGGGTCGGTGGCGGGGTCGGCTGGCGGCTCGGCCGGTGGCCCGGGTGGATCGGCTGGCGCGCAGTGCTGCTCCACCATGTGCTTCACGTAGGTGGACAGCGGCCGGCCCTCTGCCTTCGCGCGCTCCTGGAGGCGTTGGAGGGCCTCGGGGCTCACGCGGATGCTGACGACGCCTGCCATGGCTACAGCATCGCCGCGCGCCCGGAACCAGGGGGGGCGCTTACGCCGTAGACGCCTTGGCCCCCAAGCCGCAAGCGTCCGCGCATGCGCGGGCGTCAGATGGGCTGCCGACAACGCCTGCACCCGCTGACGGAGGTCGCCGACACCGACGCCAGCAACCTCCGCCCAGGCGTAGCATTCTTCCCAGTCCACGGGGTGCCGCTTCAGGCGGCCGGAGCGTGCGTCCGCCGCCAACTGCACCAGCACGGCCACGGCCAGGGCCCGGATGCCCACCGGTTGCGTCGTGGTCCGCCCCCTATTCGGTCGCCTCCGGATCGGGGCGCCGGCTGGACGCGCGCGCGCCGTCCATGTGGCCGACAGCGTAGCCGATGGCATAGCCGAACGCGGCCGAGGCGCCAAATCCCACCGCGAACACCGAGACGATCAGGAACAAGTCGAGCGGAGACACGGCCGACCATCCCCTCAGTCCGCGTGGGGCGCGCGCAGGTGGAGCTCGAGACCGAAGGCCACGGCGAAGGCCACGGCGGCGTCGACGGCGGCCGCCTGGTCGCAGGGCAGGTCGACAGGGTGCAGGCTGCCGTCGCGCACCCGCACCCGGAGCGTCGCGGTCCGGGGGCCGCGCGCCGGCGGGCGGGGGACCGCGGGAAGGGGGACGAGCGCCGGCGCCCGGGGCGCCTCGACCGCGCC
>JAJYVM010000043.1 GCA_021792015.1 Bacillota bacterium
GGTGCCCTCGGTCGCGATGGCCTTGATCGGGCCGCGGCTCAGGTGCTCCATCACCAGGTCGCGGTTGCCGCCCAGGTAGACGAGCACCTGGTCGAGCCACTCGTCGCCCTCGCGGTAGGCCACCGTCAGGGCCAGGTTGCCGAAGATGCCGCCCGCACGGACGTGCAGGCGGTTCAGGTGCGCCTCGTAGCGGGCCTTGAGGTCGGGGTCGGGCAGGATGACCACCGACGTGGCCAGGCCGGCCAGGTTGAAGGTCTTGCTGGGCGCGATGCAGGTGACCGAGCCGCGCGCGAACGGCTCGCCCAGGCTGGCGAAGGGCGTGTGCTTGGCGCCCGGGAGGATGAGGTCGTGGTGGATCTCATCGGACAGGACCAGCACGCCGTTCTCCAGGCAGATGGTGCCGAGCTCGCGCAGTTCCTGCGCGTTCCAGACGCGGCCGACCGGGTTGTGCGGGCTGCAGAGGATGAGGGCCTTGCAGCCCTTGGCCTTGGCCCGCAGGTCGTCGAAGTCCATCGTGTAACGGCTGCCGTCGAAGCGCAGCGGGTTTTCGACCACCGTCCGCCCCAGCGCCTCGACCAGCGCCTTGAACGGGTGGTAGACCGGCGGCTGGATCAGGATCCTGTCGCCGGGCTGCGTGAGGGCGTCTACGACCCAGCTGAGGCCGGAAACGACGCCGGGGCTCTCGCTGATCCAGTCGGCCTTGACGTCCCAGCCGTGGCGCCGCTTCTGCCAGCCGGCGATGGCGTCGAAGTAGTCGTCGGGCTTCATCGTGTACCCGTAGACGCCGTGCTGCGCACGCTGCACCAGGGCGTCGACGACGGGCTTCGGGGACTCGAAGTCCATGTCGGCAACCCACATGGGGATCGCGTCCGCCGCATCGAAGCGGGTGGCCAGCATGTCCCACTTGGTGCTTCCGGTGCCGCGGCGCTCGATCACCCGGTCGAAGTCGTAGCGCACTCTCCACGTCACCCCTCGCGGGCAGGCTTCGGCACGCGCGCGGCCAGTGCCTCTTTCTGGCGGATGGGTTTCCGTCATGCTGTCCTGCCGGCGGACCGGCTCCCGGCCCTTGGTCCGATTCCGTGGCCTCCGCGCGCACGCGTGACCGTCCGGGGCGCGCAGCGACATACTTGTCAGTCTGTGGGATGATCGCTACACTTGCATTCAGCAAGTGACGCTCTCGCCCGTGACCGGCGGAGCGAGAGGAGAAAGGGCGACCATGCGCACGAGAGGCCGACGACTTGTGGGCCTGGCCTGTATCGGCGTTCTGGCGGTTGCGCTCGCGGCCTGCGGTTCGACGTCGAGCAGCGCCGCGACGGGCAGCGCCGCGACGGGCAGCGCCGCGCAGTCGCAGCATTCGGGGCTGGCGAACGTCGCCTACGCCGGGTCGCTGCAGCTGCTTGACGACAAGACCGTCGGTCCGGCCTTTCAGCGGGCAACGGGCTTTTCATACGAGGGCCGGGGCGGTGGCGCCTTTGGCATCTCGCAGGAGATCCTGGCGGGGGAGATCACCCCCAACGTCTTCGAGAGCGTGGGGGCCGGGCCGATCGAACCGCTCATGCCCAAGTTCACGAGCTGGTATGTGCAGTTTGCCAGCAGCCCCATCGTCGTCGCGTATAATCCCAAGTCCCGCTTCGCGAGCCAGCTCGCCGCGATCGCCGAGGGACAGAAGCCGATCGCCGATCTGTTCAGCCTGATGGCGCAGCCGGGCTTCCTTCTCGGGCGCACCAATCCGCAGACCGATCCGCAGGGCCAGGCGTTCTACGAGATGGTCGAGCTGGCTCAGGCCGAGTATCACCTGCCGGCGGGGACCGTCACCAGGGTGCTCGGCCCGCTCGACAACCCGTCCGAAGTCTTCGCGGAGACGGCGTTGGAGTCGCGCCTGCAGTCGGGGCAGCTCGACGCGGCGAGCGCCTTTTTATCCCAGGCCATCCAGTTGCACCTGCCCTACATCACGCTTCCCTCCGCCTTGAACTTCGGTGACCCGGCGCTGGCGTCGCAGTACGCGACGGCAAGCCTCAACCTCGGCAAGGGCAACATCGTCCATGGCGTTCCGCTGGTGCTCGACATCACGACGATCGGGAGCACGGATGCCCAGGCCGCCGACAGCTTCGTGGCGTATGTCCTGTCGAAGGCTGGCCGCACAGCGCTGAAGGCGGGCGGTTACGAGCTGCTGACGCCGACTGCCTTCGGGAACCGTAGCGCCATCCCACCGGAGGTGCTGAAGGATCTCAGCGGTTCCTAGCGGGGGCCGGACCGCGCCGCTCCCGGGCGGGGTCGCGCTCGCAAGGGCGCAGACGCTTGTCTCGCTCGTGGGAGCGCTCATCATCTGGCTGGCGCTCCTCGGGCCGCTGTGGGCGCTGTTCACCCACCTGTCCCCGGCCGCCGTCTCCAGCTCTCTCCGTGCGAGCGGAGCCCTGGCTCCGCTCGTGGTGTCGGTGGAGGCCGGGGTGGTGACCCTCGCCGTGCTGGTCGGCGTCGGCACGCCGCTCGGCTACCTGTTGGCCAGGGAGCGCCTGCCGTTTCCGAGGGTCTGGGAGACCGGCCTGCTTGTCATGCTCCTGATGCCGCCCCTCGTGGTGGGGCTGCTGCTGGTCTTCATGGTGGGGCCGCTCACCCCGATCGGCCGCGGGCTGTCCGCCCTGCACCTGTCGGCGACCAACACCCTTCTCGCGCTGGTGGTCGCGGAGATCTACGAGGCCGCCCCCTACTACGTGCTCGGGGCCCAGGCGGCCTTTGCCGCCGTGGATCCCCGGCTGGAGCAGCAGGCGGCGCTGCTTGGCGATCGGCCGCGGCGCACCATGCTGCGCGTCACCCTGCCGCTCGCCGGCCCCGGGCTGGCCACGGCGCTCGCGACCGGCTGGGCGCGCGCCATCGGGGCCTTCGGCGCCGTCATCATCGTCGCCTACCATCCGTACGGCCTGCCGATGCAGATCTGGACGACGCTCAACGAGGTCGGGCTGTCCGCGGCCCTGCCGTTTGCCCTGCTGCTGCTCGTCGTGGCCCTGCCGGTGCCGGTCATCGCCTACGGGTGGAGCCGTCATGCTCGAGGTTGACCTCCGGGTCGCCCGCCGGATGTTCGACGTCGCCGCCGCCTTCACGGTCGCGGACGGCGAGCGCCTGGCCCTGTTCGGCCCCTCCGGGTCCGGCAAGACGACCATCCTGGAGGCCATCGCCGGTCTCGTCCCCGTCGCCGAGGGCCGGATCCTGCTCGGGGAGCGGGAGCTGACGGCTGTGGGCCCCGCGCCGCGGCCGGGCGGCCGCCCCCGCGCCCTCCAGGTGCCGCCCTGGGCGCGAGAGGTGGCGCTGCTTCGCCAGGAGCCCGGTCTCTTCCCACACCTCAGCGTCCTGGAGAACCTGACGTATGGCGGGGCGCGCGCGAACGACGGTGAGGTCGCACGGCTCGTCGAGATCCTGCAGCTCCAGGGCCTGCTGTCCGCCTCGCCACGTCGCATCTCCGGCGGCCAGGCGCAGCGGGTGGCCCTGGGGCGGGCGCTCATGTCCCGCCACCGGGCCCTGCTGCTCGACGAGCCGTACACAGGACTCGACGCCCCCCTGCGGCGTGAGCTGACCCAGCTTGTTCGCGAGCAGGTCGGGGCGCGCGACGTTCCCGCGGTTCTCGTCGCCCATGAGCTCGAAGAGGCGCAGGCCTTCGCCGATCGCCTGGGGATCCTCGACCATGGCCGAATCCTGCAGGTCGGCACGCCGAGCGAGGTCGTCCGTCACCCGGCAAGCCCGCGTGTGGCAGGGCTGGTTGGTTACCGCGGACTGGTTTCCGTGGCCGTCCTCGGTCGACCGACGCTGGCCGCCGTGCATCCGGATGGCGTGCGGTTGGGCGCCCGTCCGGAGCTTGGTCCGGTCGTGGAGGGGCGGATCGTGGCCCGCCGGCCGGCGGGGACAGGCTGGGAGGTGGATGTGCAGGTGGATGTGCAGGTGGAGGTG
Source organism: Bacillota bacterium (assembly GCA_021792015.1). GTDB lineage: Bacteria > Bacillota > Sulfobacillia > RBS10-35 > JAJYVM01 > JAJYVM01. Next base: position 3,940 of record JAJYVM010000043.1, read on the forward strand.
GAGGTGCAGGTGGAAACCGGGCCGGGCGACCGGCTCAGCTTCCGGACCTCCGACCTCCCTGGGGAGCCGGGCACCGACGTGGCCCTCACCCTGATCGACCCGCCCCTGTTCGATCGGGCTTCGGCCAATGGCGCGCCGCCGCCCGCCCGGCCGTCTTCGATCCCAACGCCCGCCGAAGGCGAGCGGGCCGTGACCGTTCGCTTCGACAACGGGGTGAGGCCATGAGCGGCGGGGGCGATGGCGGCGCAGCCGGCCGCGATTGCGGTGAGACGCACGGGGAGGCACCGGGCGGGCGGCCACCGGTTCGCGAGACGGGGGACATCGCCCGGCGCGACGGCACGCGGGTGCGTCTGGCCCGGATCGGGCTGGGCCTCTCCCAGCAAGAGCTGGCTGAGGCGGCGGGCGTGACGCGACAAGCGGTCGCCGGCGTGGAGGCCGGGCGCTGGGATCCGTCCCTGCGGGTGGCTCTGGCCCTCGCGCAGGCATTGGGCCAACGGGTGGAGGACCTGTTCGGACCCTCCAGGCGCCGTCCGCCGCTCGCGGCCAGCCTCCTCGCGGTGCCAGAGGAGCCCTGGCCGCAACGGGTCGAGCTGGCGCAGGTCGGCGAGCGCACGGTGGCCCTCCCCCTCGCGGGCGCTGGGACCTTTCGCGCCGGCTTCTCTCCGGCCGGTGGGGTGCTGGTCGACTCGCCCGCCGCCCATCGGGATCCCTGCACCGTCGAGCCGACCGGACCGCTGCGACCGACGCTCGTCGTGGCTGGCTGCGATCCGGCTCTGCCGCTCTTGGCCGGGCCGCTCGCGCTGCTCGAGCAGCCGCTGGCCCTGAGCTGGTGGCCGTGCGGCAGCCGCGAGGCGGCGAGACTGGCCGCCGCCGGCCTGGTTCACGTCGCCGGTGTGCATGTGCCGGAGGAGAGAGTCGCTGCGATGTTTGGCGGCGGCTCGGGACAGGCGGCTCGGGCGGATGACCCGGCTCTGGCACGGGGCGCGCACGGCGCCGAGGTGATCGGCTTCTCCATTTGGGACGAGGGGCTGGCCTACCGACCGGGGCTGGCCGTCGCCGATCTGACCGATGTCGCCGAGCGCCGTCTCCGTTTCGTCAACCGCGAACCGGGTTCGGAGGCACGCGCGCTTGTCGAGGCCGAGATGAGGCGGCTGCGGCTGGCTCCCGCGGATATCATGGGCTACGATACGGCCGCCAGCGGGCACATGCTGGTCGCGAGCGCGATCGCCGCCGGCCTCGGCGATGTCGGCGTGACGACGCAGCCCGCCGCGCTCGCCTACGGGCTCGAATTCGCCTCGCTCGCCTCCGAGCACTCGCTGCTGATGATCCCGCGGCAGCTCCTCGGCACCCCCGAGGCCCGGGGTCTGGCCCGCGTGCTGGCGTCCTCCGCCCTGCAGGACCAGTTGGCCGTCCTCGCCGGCTACCGGGGTCTCGCCACCTGCGGCGAGCCGGTCGCCTCGCTCGATCCCTGAAGCAAGCGGACCCGGCCACGCCCAGGTAGTGGCAGCCCCTCCAGGGCCGGCGTCAGGGCCGCCTGACGCCCACACCGCCTGCTCACGTGCATCTGCGTGGAGTTCCGCAGCGACGGCCCCGCCACGGCCCTGCCCTGCCGTGCGGCGTTGCTCGTGGCCGTTGGCCTGGTTGGCCCGGTTGCCTGGTTGGCCTCCCTGAGCCGCCTGCGGCCAAGGGCGTTCGGCTTGGGCCCCGGATTTGACGCGGGCCGGCGAGCCGGGCGACACTGGGGCCACATGGACGGGGAGCGCCGCGCGCGGGTCCGGGGGCCGGTCGCGTATGTCGGCGCCGTCGCGGTTCCGGCGGCGCTGACCGTCGGCTTGGTCGCGGTGCGCCCCTCGATCAACGCCACGGACGCGGCGTTGGCCTACCTGCTGGCCATCCTGGCGGTGGCCACGCTCTCCGAGTTCGGCCCCGCGGCCCTTGCCTGCGTGGCCGCCACGCTGCTGCTGAACTTCAACTTCCTGCCGCCCTACGGCACGCTCACCATCGCCGACCCCGCCAACTGGTTCGCACTGATCACGTTTCTGACGACGGCCGCGGTGACCAGCCGGTTCGTCACCACCGCCCGGCGCCGTTCCGCCGAGGCCAGCGCCCGCGCCGCCGAGGCCTCGCGCCTGCACGAGCTGGGGCGCTGGCTGCTCACCGTGACGCGGCCGAGCGAGGCGCCCGCCCAGATCCTCATCGCCGTCCGCGGCATCCTGGTGGCGGACGCCCTCGCGTTCGTGGCCTGGGAGGCGGGCGGACCCAGCTGGACGCCGGCGGCGGCCCTGCCGTCTGGCGTGCGGCGGCTGCTGCCCGCGTCCCAGCCCACGGGCGCCGTCGTCCGCGTGCCGGCCGGGGCCGGCTGCCTGCTCCTGCTGCCGCTGCGGGGGAGCCGCCCGCCCCAGGCGATCGCCGCCTTCTACGAGGAGGCGTCCGCCATCCCGGCCGACCAGACCCTGGCGGCGTTGGCCAGCCTGACCGCGCTCGCCCTCGAGCGCGCGCGCCTGCTCGATCAGGCCATGGAGGCCGAGGTGCTGCGGAAGAGCGAGGCCCTGAAGTCGGCCCTGCTCTCCAGCGTCTCGCATGACGTGCGCACGCCGCTCAGTGCCGCCCGCATCGCCGCGACGGCGCTGCAGGACCCCGCGGTGTGGAACGACGCCGACATGCGCATCGAGCTCCTGGCCACCCTGGAGGAGGCCACGGTCAGCCTCAACCGCGCCGTGGGCAACCTGCTCTACATGTCCCGCATCGAGGCGGGCGCCCTCAACCTCGCGCGCCGCCCCTGCGCGGCCTCCGAGATCGTGGCCGCCGCCATCGAGGTCGTCGGCCCGCGCCGGCTGGGTGAGCGCCTGCACATGGCGATCGCCGCCGACACCCTGCCCGTCGCCGGCGACGCCGGCCTCCTGGGCACGGCCCTGGCCAACCTGCTGGACAACGCCCTCAAGTATTCGCCCGCCGGCTCGCCCGTGGAGCTGCGCGTGGAGCCCGCCGGTGTCAACGTGCGCATCGCCGTCCTCGACCGCGGGGGCGGCGTGCCGGCCGGTGAGGAGGAGGCGGTCTTCACGGCCTTCCGCCGCGCATCCGCCCGGCGCCCCCGCGCCCCCGGCGAGCCGGGCGGCGTCGGACTCGGCCTCTCGATCGTCCGCGGCATCGTCGAGGCCCATGGCGGCACCGCGACCATCAACCAGCGGCCCGGCGGCGGCTGCGTTGCCACCCTGACCCTGCCGGCCCTGCGGCCGCCGGCGGCAACGCAGCGGCAGGCTGACGCGGACCTGCGGCAGCACCCCGAAGCGGTTCCCGGCGTGGCCACCGCCGTGGGCGGCGTCGAAACGCCCATCGGCGCGGGCACTGACAGGTCGAGCAGCGCCGCCGCCGGTCAGGCTGTCTGCGCAGGCACGGGTGGTGGATCCAGCGGCACCGCCGTCTGTCCGGGTGCAGATGCAGGCCCCGATCCGACCCTGGCCGCCGCCGATCCGGCTGTCGGCGCACTCACCGACGCGCCCGGCAGCACGACCTCCGCTCAGACGGTCGGCGCGGACATGGATGGATCCAGCGGCGTCCCCGCCGATCCGACTGCCGCCATCGTCGGTACGCCCGTCACCGCCGCCGCCGATCCGGCCGTCGACCTGGCCACGGATCCGTCCACCCACCCTGCCGCGGCGCCCACCGTCCCTGCCGCGGCGCCCACCGTCCCTGCCGCCGCGTCCACCGCCTGCCCCGCCGGCCCGGCCGCCGACGTGCCCCCTAACGTGCCCCCCGCCGTGCCCCCCGACACTTCCGCCCGGGCGGTGGCCTGTGGCTGAGCGCATCCTGATCATCGACGACGAGCCGCAGATGTGCCGCGCCCTCCGCGCCATGCTGCAGCCGCACGGCTACCACGTGCAGATGGTGCAGACGGGCCAGGATGGCCTGGATGCCGCGGCGGCCGAGCGCCCCGACCTGGTGATCCTCGACCTCGGCCTGCCGGACATGGATGGCCGCGAGGTCTGCGTGCGCCTGCGCGGCTGGAGCCAGGTCCCGATCATCGTGCTGTCGGTGGCCGACGACGAGGCCACCAAGGTGCAGGCCCTGGACGCGGGCGCCGACGACTACCTGGTGAAGCCCTTCGGCGCCGGCGAGCTGCTGGCCCGCATCCGCGCCGCGCGCCGCCGCGCCCGCGAGGAGGTCGCCGCGCCCGTCATCACGTCGGGAGATCTCTCGATCGACCTGGCGCGCCACCGCGTGACGCTCGCCGGCCGCCACGTGCGCCTCACGCCGAAGGAGTACGATGTCCTGACCCAGCTCGCCGCCAACGCCGGCAAGGTCCTGACGCACCGCACGCTGCTGACGCACGTCTGGGGCCCGGAGTTCGCCGACGACGTGCAGTACCTGCGTGTGTTCATCAGCCTGCTGCGGCACAAGCTGGAGGACGACCCCGAGCACCCGCGCCACATCCTGACCGAGGTCGGTGTCGGCTACACCTTCTCGCCCGACGGATGAAGCGCCCGCCCGCTCGCGCCGTTTGTGCGCGGCCGCGGCGATGCGCCGCGTCCGCCCGATGCCCGCCAGCAGCCGCCCGCCGGCCGCCCAGCGCGGCGCCGCGCATCACGCGGCGGCCCGCGACATCCTTAACGGGTTTTTTACACCTTCGCGGTCCGGGTTGAGGCGCTCTTGACGCACCCCGGCGGATAATCACGTCCGTTGTCGGGGGGTGCGCGCCCGAGCCCATGTCGAGTGGTGGTCTGATCGTGCGCGCGGCCGTGGCCGTCACCGACCCGCCGCCAACGAGCGCGGCTTCGCGGTCGGCGCGCAGGTCCACGCCCATCACCGGCCTCGCCCTTCGCTCGGCTGCTGCGCCGCGGCCCCGGCTGCGGCTGGCGCTGCCGCGCCCGCCGGGCGTCCGGCCGGGACCGATCGCGCTCCCGGGTGGGCTGCTGGTCGCCGCCATCGGCGACCCGCCCAGCGAGGCCCTCGTGCGGTGGGCGGCGGCTTGGACCGTGGCCGCGGGCGCCCGGCGCGTGCACCTGCTGCATGTGCGCGAGGTACCGGACACCCTACCCCTTGGCGCCTGGCCCCTGGATCTCCAGGCCGTGGCCCGGCTGCAGGCCTGGGTGGCCGAGCTCCGCAGCCGCGGCCTGCGGGCAGAGCTCGAGGTCGCCGACACACGCCGCGGCGAGCGGACCGTCGTGGAGCGGGCCGCGGCCATGGCGGCGCGCACGGTGCTGCTTGGCCGGGTGCGCACGCCGCGCGGCGGCCTCGACCGGCGCGCACCGTACGTGCTGCGGCGCCTTCCCGGCATCGAAGTCGTGCTGTTCTCGGAATGAGGGCGGGAAAGGTGGGAGGAGCCGTGGCTGACGTCTGGATGATCCTTACCGCGATCATCGTGTTCGCGGCGATGGACCTGGCGGCGACCTGGTTCGGCAGCTGGTAGGGCGGCCTGGAGAAGCCTGGGGGAGGCGGCCATGGACATCATCCTTGCGATCGGCGTCGTGATGTGCGTCTACCTCGTCTACGTCATCCGGCATCCTGAGAGGTTTTGAGCATGAGTGCCGCGGGCGTGCTCGGCATCCTGATCTTCCTGGCCGTGCTCTTCGCGCTGGCCATGCCGATGGGCAAGTACATCCACAATGTCCTCGAGAACAGGGTGCACTGGCTGCGCCCGCTCGAGGATTGGATTCTGGCCATCATCGGCCCGGCGGCCAAGAAGGAGCAGACCTGGCGCCAGTACTGGCGCTCGTTCATCGTTTTCAACCTGATCTGCATGCTGATCACGTATGCGGTCCTGCGCCTGGACACGTACCTGCCCCTGAGTCAGGGCGTGGGGTTGGGCCTGTCGCCGCAGGGCCCGCACCTGGCCTTCAACACGGCGGCGAGCTTCACGACCAACACCAACTGGCAGAGCTACTCGGGCGAAACCCTCACGTACCTGGCGCAGCTCTTCCTGATGGTGCTGCAGTTCATCACCCCGGCGTTCGGGCTGGTGATCGCCGCCGTCTTCATCCGCGGCCTGGTCGGGCGGCGCGACACGCTGGGCAACTTCTACGCCGACCTGGTGCGATCCCTCGTCTACATCTTCCTGCCCGTGGCGTCCATCGGTGCGGTCGTGCTCCTGGCCCTGGGCCTGCCGGACACCTTCGCGGGGCCCGCCATCGTGCATACGCTGCAGGGCGCCGTCCAGCAGATCGACCGCGGACCCGTCGCCGCCTTCGAGACCATCAAACAGCTCGGCACCAACGGCGGCGGCTTCTTCAACGCCAACGCGGCGCATCCGTTCGAGAACCCCAACCCCGTCAGCAACATGGTGCTGATCCTTCTCATGTCGATTCTCTCGACATCCCTGGTCTTCACGTTCGGCGCGTACGCCAAGAACCGCAAGCAGGCCATCGTCCTGGCCGGCGTCACGGCCGTCCTGTACATGGCCGGCACCGCCGTGGTGTACTGGGCGCTGGTGAACGGCAACCCCCTGATCCACCAGGCCCTGGGGCTGTCGCCCGTGAGCTACGAGGGGCTGGAGGTCAGGAACGGCCTCCCCGGTACCGCCCTGTTCGTCTCGACCACGACGGCCTATACCACCGGCGCCATCAACGCCTGGCACGACTCGCTGCCGCCGCTCGCGGGCGGCATCCCGCTGCTGTTCATGATGCTGAACACGGTGTTCGGCGGAAAGGGCGCCGGCCTGCTCAACATCCTGATGTTCGCCCTCGTCACGGTGTTCGTGGCCGGGCTGATGGTCGGGCGGACCCCGGAGTTCCTGGGCAAGCGGATCGAGCGCAAGGAGATCACCCTGGCCACGGTGGCCATGCTGATCCACCCGATCATCATCCTCGCGCCGACCGCCTTCGCCCTGGTGCACAAGGTGGGTACAAGCAGCATCCTGAACCCCGGCTTCCACGGCCTCTCCGAGGTGATCTACGCGTTCACCTCCGGCGCCGCCAACAACGGCTCGGCGTTCGCGGGCCTCAGCACGAACACGCCGTTCTACAACGTGTCCATCGGCCTGGTGATGCTCGTGGGCCGCTACCTGTCGATGGCCGCCATGGTGGCCATGGCCGGGTCGCTGGCGGCCAAGCGGATTGTTCCGGCGTCGGCCGGCACCCTGGCCACGGACAGCTGGTCCTTCGCCTGGGTCTACCTGTTCGTGACCCTGATCGTCGGGGCCCTGACCTTCTTCCCGGCCCTGGCCCTCGGCCCGATCGCCGAGCACCTCGTGATGATGGGGGGCGCCGTGAAGTGATCAGTCGCGGCGCGACCAAGCGCAGCCAGCGGGCCGCCACCAGCCAGGATCTGTGGCGCCGGGCCCTGAAGGACAGCTTCCTGAAGCTCGACCCGCGCCAGATGTGGCATAGTCCCGTGATGTTCGTCGTGGAGATCGGCTTCGTCATCACGGCGCTGCTCACCATCTCACCGGACATGTTCGGCGGCAGCTACCCGCCGTCCCAGCGCTGGTACAACCTCGTGGTGGCCATCGTGCTGCTGCTCACGAATCTCTTCGCCACCTTCGCCGAGGCCTGGGCGGAGGGCCGCGGCCGCGCCCAGGCGGATAGCCTGCGCAAGACCCGCACGGAGACGCCGGCGCGCCTCATCGACGCCCAGGGCAAGGTGCTGCGGACCGTCTCGTCCACGGACCTGAAGAAGGGCGACCTGGTGCGGGTCGAGGCCGGCGAGCTGATCCCGGGCGACGGCGAGATCGTGCGCGGCATCGGCTCGGTGGACGAGTCGGCCATCACCGGCGAGTCGGCGCCCGTGATCCGCGAGGCGGGGGGCGACTTCTCGTCCGTCGTCGGCGGCACCCGGCTCTTATCGGACTGGCTGGAGGTCGAGATCTCCGTCAACCCGGGCGAGTCGTTCCTGGACCAGATGATCAAGCTGGTCGAGGGCGCCAGTCGGCAGAAGACCCCAAACGAGATGGCCCTGAACGTGCTGCTGGCCGGCCTGACACTGATCTTCCTGGTCGTCGTGATGACGCTGGAGCCGATGTCGGCCTACCTGAAGAGCCCGGCGGACCTGGCGACGCTGATCGCGCTGCTGGTCTGCCTGATCCCGACCACGATTGGCGCCCTGCTCTCCGCCATCGGCATCGCCGGCATGGACCGCGTGCTGCGCTTCAACATCATCGCCAAGTCCGGCAAGGCCGTGGAGGCCGCCGGCGACGTGAACACGCTCCTGCTCGACAAGACCGGGACCATCACGGTCGGCAACCGCATGGCGGAGAAGCTCTTCGCCGTCGGGGGCCACACGGCGGCCGAGGTTCGCCAGGCCGCCTACCGCGCCTCCCTTGCCGACGACACCCCGGAGGGCAAGTCCATCGTCGCCTTCGCCGAGAAGGACGGCGAGCCGCGGGCCAGCGGCACCCTGCTCAAGGATGCCGAAGCTGTGAAGTTCAGCGCCGAGACCCGGCGCAGCGGCCTCATCCTGGCCTCGGGCGAGGAGTATGCCAAGGGCGCCGTCGACGCCATCTCCGAGCTGGTGCGGAAGCGCGGCGGGCAGATCCCCGCCGATTTGCAGAGCGTGACCGACGAGATCGCCCGCGCCGGCGGCACGCCGCTGGCCGTCACCCACGACGCGACGATCCTTGGCGTCGTCTACCTCAAGGACGTCGTCAAGCCCGGGATCGCCGACCGCTTCGCCGCGCTGCGGACCATGGGCATCCGCACCGTGATGATCACCGGCGACAACCGCCTGACGGCCGCCACCATCGCCAAGGAGGCCGGGGTCGACGACTTCATCGCCGAGGCCAAGCCGGAGGACAAGCTGATTCGCATCCGGGCGGAGCAGGGCGACGGCAAGATGGTGGCCATGACGGGCGACGGCACGAACGACGCGCCCGCCCTGGCCCAGGCCGACGTTGGCCTCGCCATGCAGAGCGGGACCTCGGCCGCCAAGGACGCGGCCAACATGGTCGACCTGGACTCCGACCCGACGAAGCTGATCGAGCTGGTGGGCATCGGCAAGCAGTTGCTGATCACCCGCGGCACCATCACGACGTTTTCCATCGCCAACGACGTGGCGAAGTACTTCGCCATTCTGCCGGCCATGTTCGTGGGCGTGGTCCCGCAACTTCAGGCGCTGAACATCATGCACCTGAGCACGCCGCACTCCGCGATCCTGTCGGCGCTGATCTTCAATGCGCTCATCATCCCGCTGCTGATTCCGCTCGCCATGCGCGGGGCGGCCTGGCGGCCGATGAGCGCCACGGCGGCGCTCATGCGCAATATCCTGCTCTATGGTCTCGGCGGGATCATCGTGCCGTTCATCGGCATCAAGCTGATCGACCTGGTGATCACGGCCTCCGGCCTGGCCCACATCTGAGAGGTGAAAGGCATGTCCATGCGGCAGGATCTCTGGGCGTCCCTGCGGGGCTACGTGGCGCTGGCGGTGCTCTTCGGCGGTATCTACTCCCTGTTCGTCCTTGGGGTGGGCCAGCTGTTCTTCAACCACACCGCCAACGGGAGCCTGGTGAGCTACCACGGCAGGGTCGTCGGCTCCTCCGAGATCGGCCAGGCGTTCAGCGGCCCGCAGTGGTTCTGGGGCCGGCCATCGGCGACGACCGGCGCCAATGGCAAGCCGCAGCCGTATAACGCCGACAACTCCGGCGGCACGAACTACGGCCCCACCAACCCGGCCCTGATCCAGGAGATCAAGGCCAACATGAAGCTCTATAAGGGCATCCCGCCGAGCAAGATCCCGCCCGACCTGGTCGAGTCCTCGGCCTCGGGCCTGGATCCCGACATCACCCCGCAGTCCGCCCTGATCCAGGTGCCGCGCGTGGCGGCGGCCCGCCATGTCAGCCAGGCCTCCCTGGATGCCCTGATCGCGCGGTACACCCGCCGGCCCTGGCTCGGCATGTATGGCGCGGCGCGGGTGAACGTGCTGGAATTGAACCTGGCCCTGGCGAACGGGGCGAAGTGAGGCCCGCGGGGACGCGGAGAGGACGCGGAGGACGCGGAGGACGGAGAGCAAGGAGGCCCGGCCGTGGCGCAGGCGCCGCCGAGCTATAAGAAGCCGACGCCCGACGAGATCCTGGATCGCCTGCGGCAGTTGCGGCGCGGCCGCCTGAAGATCTACCTGGGCGCCGCGCCCGGCGTCGGCAAGACGTACACCATGCTGGCCGACGCCCAGGAGCAGCGTGCGCGCGGCGTCGACGTGGTCATCGGCATCGTGGACTGCCACGACCGCCCCGCCACGCAGGCCATGATCGGCGAGCTGCCCATCATGCCCGCGAAGGCCGTGGCGTACCACGGCCTGGACCTGCAGGAGCTCGACGTGGACGCCGTGCTGGCCCGCGACCCGGACCTGGTGCTGGTCGACGAGCTGGCCCACACCAACGCCGCCGGCAGCACGCACATCAAGCGCTACGAGGACGTCCTCGACCTCCTGGCCGCGGGCGTCAACGTCTGGAGCACCCTGAACGTCCAGCACCTGGAAAGCCTGAACGACACCGTCTACGAGATCACGCGCGTGCGCGTCAAGGAGACGGTGCCGGACTCGGTGCTCGACCGCGCCAGCGAGATCCGGCTGATCGACCTCGACCCGGATGCCCTGATCGACCGCGTCAAGGACGGCCGCGTCTACCGCCAGACCGAGGCGGAGCGGGCGCTGAAGGGCTTCTTCCGCCGCGGCAACCTCACCGCCCTGCGCGAGATGGCCCTGCGCGCGCTGGCCGAGGCCACGGACCGCCGGCTCGAGGACTACATGTCCGAGCACCAGATCAGCGGCCCCTGGGGCGCGCGGGACCGGATCCTGGCCTGCGCCAGCACGAGCCCGAACGGCCAGCGCCTGATCCGGCGCGCCTACCGCACGGCCAAGCGCCTGCGCGGCAGCCTGTACGTGCTCTATGTGCAGCGGCCGACCGACCGCCTGACCGAGAGCGGCGCCAGCTCGCTGCAGCGCAACCTGGACCTGGCGACCCGCCTCGGTGCCCACGTCGAGCGCGTGGCCAGCGCCGACACGGCG